>JAZRLU010000405.1:0-14513 GCA_045647045.1 Eubacteriales bacterium | reverse complement strand
GACCGCTTGGCCTCCGACTTGGTACGTACGTTGAGTACCCGGTGTAAAGATCGTTTCCGTTTGCATCCTTTGCATAAAGATACTCTCCGTCCTTGCCCTTAAGATCACTGTCATACTGATATTCAAGCCCGTACAGCCCCTGAAGATCCGAGCCCGTAAAGCCAAGCAAATGTGCCGCAAGCGTGCCCTCGGGATAATAGCGTGAGGTCTGCGCCTCGGTATTAAGCATTCCCTCAAGGTGATTTTCCGATATCAGGCGCAAAATCTCTTTATATTCGCTCTCGCTTGCATTCGTTTTCAGCGTTACGTCAAGCACGGCAGAGGATGCTAATTTTTTCTCGATAACGGCGCGGTCTGTCCCAAGTATACGGCAAAGCCCCTCGGATATTATTTTGCGGTAATCCCTGCCGTCTGCCTTCTGCCGCTTTACGATCTGGCGCACCGAGGCAAATATGCGCCAAACGGTACGGTCGGTTGCAAGCAGATTCATCTCGGAGTCGTATATTTTTCCTCGCTCCGCACGTACGGATGCCGTTGTGGTTATCTGATCGTAAACCTTATCGGTGTAATAAGCGTAATTTATAATCTGCAAGCTGAAAAGATTATAAAATAAAACCGAAAGAAAAAGACCGAAACCGATGGCGGTGAAGACGATTCTTCTGTCAGCCACGGTTACGGTCAGCCTTTTTGTGCTCTTGTGCATAATAAAAAACTCCGCAACGGTAGACTTCGGCAAAATGCCGTAGTTCATCCTATTACGGAGCTTTTTCAATTATGAATAAAACCTTTTTGTGCCTCTTGTGTAAAAAGTGCAGGGAAGAGTGCCGAAATCACGCGCGCTCTGTGCTTACGGTATCGTTTTCAATAGCGCCCTCATCCTCGGTAACCACAACGGTATTGTCAAGATTACCCGTAAGCGCCTTGAAGCCGAAGAATGCGCAGCCTATAACAAGCGAGCATATAACAAGGGCAGAGCAGAATGCACTTGCAGAGGTGCGAAGGGGGAAGGCACGGATAGTTCTGTTTTTAACAGGTGCCTCCTTTATCTTAAGCTTTTCGTTAACAAACGTGAATGCGGCAACAAGTGCAGGCTCCTTTGCCTCTCTTACAACCGTAAGCTCGGATGAACCGACGGGCGCAACCGCAGTTTCATTCTTGCTTCTCGCGCGCATAAGCATGTAGTCGCCAAGTGTATATTCCGTATCATTTTTCTCTATAGTGAAGTTATGTACCATAGATGTATAAAGCTCGTCGTAAGTCATTTTCTTTACGCTCATTGCGTCGTTTCTCCTTTATTTTCTGTATTATATCTTTTCCGCTACGCGAAGCTTTGCGCTACGGGAGCGGGGGTTGTTCTCAAGCTCTCCTTCGGAGGGGAGTATCGGCTTTTTTGTGATCTCCTTCGCGGTGGGAGTCTTACCGCAGATGCAAACGGGGAAATCCTTGGGGCAGGTGCATCCTGATGCAAGCTCTCTATATGAAAGCTTTACAAGCCTGTCCTCAAGTGAGTGGAATGAAATAACGGCTATCCTGCCGCCCTTAACAAGGCGCTTGCCCGCATCGGATATCATAGGGCTTATGGTATCAAGCTCTGCGTTTACCTCGATCCTTATAGCCTGGAAGGTGCGCTTTGCGGGGTGGGGACCGTTAACTCTTGCCGCTGCGGGAATTGCGCTCTTAATAACGTCGGAAAGCTCAAAGGTAGTCTCAATAGGGCTCTCGCTTCTGCGCTTTACAATTGCCGCCGCGATCCTCGGTGCAAATCTCTCTTCACCGTAATCGTAAATAATTCTCTTAAGATCCTGCTCGGAATATTCGTTTACAACCTCGTATGCGGAAAGCGGAGCATCGATCTGCATTCTCATATCAAGCCTTGCATCGTGCATATAGCTGAATCCTCGCTCGGGGCAGTCAAACTGGAATGAGCTGCAGCCAAGATCTGCAAGTACACCGCCAAGGTTATCTATACCAAGCTCGTCAAGCACGTTGCCAAGCTCCGAAAAATTGCGGTTAACGAAGGTTATTTTATCAAGATAGTCGGCAAGCCTTTCCTTTGCCGCGGCTATCGCGTTTTCGTCTCTGTCAAAGCATATAAGGCGTGAATTTTCGCCAAGGCGCTTTGCAATTTCAAGTGAATGACCGCCACCGCCGGTGGTGCAGTCTACGTACGTGTAGCCGTCTCTTATATTAAGAGCCTCGATGCATTCAAAGAGGAGCACGGATATATGAGAGAAGGGTATTGATGCCATATTTGCGTGTCTCCTTTCTTAAATGCTTCTTGGCTTATAAGCCGTATCTTGCCATGATCGCACGGAGCCTTTCCGTATCGCGGCGACCCTCGCGCTCTGCCCATACTTCTTCTGCCCAGATGTTTATCTGAGAGCCCATACCTACGAATACAACGCCTTTGTTTATTTGCGCGTGCTTCATAAGCTTTTCGTCAAGGATTATTCTTCCGCTTGAATCGGGGGTGCATTTCTGTGCCGCACCAAGCAGATATTCCTGAAGCTCTGCTGCCTCGGATTCGGGCAGGGAGCATATCGTTTTAACGTATTTCTCCCAATCCTCCGCTGTGTATACGGAGAGGTAAGGATCAAACTTCCTTGTGATGTAAAATTCGTTGCCAAGCTCCTCGCGGTATTTTGCGGGGATGAATATTCTGTTTTTTGCATCTAACGTGTGTGAATAGTTGCTTACGAATGACATCTCGGGGAGTCCTCCTTTCCTGATTGGTAGCAGTATCTGTAGATCAAAGCGGGGAAAAACGGGATCGAACGGTATATTTGGTTGCGTTTACGGGATACAACGGGAAACCGCCACACCTTACGCCACTTCGCCCCACGTGTTAATATTATAATACAACAAAATGAGAATGTCAAGCCCTTTTTTACAAAAAATTCGCAAATTGTAAATTTTTTTGCACACTTTTTTGCAAAAGTTGAAAAAGACCTTCCATTTGGCGAAAAAATGTGCTAAAATATATATGACAAGTATGCGAAGGAGTAACAAATGTCGTTTTTCGGTAAGCTTTTTTCTAAAAAAAATAATACTGACAGCTACGCGTTTCGCTTGGAAAGAGCGCGTGCATTACACGGTCAACCGGTAAAATACGTAACCGAGCACGTGAATGATAACGAGGACGTAGTGGGGCGAGGTGGAGCGCTTACCTTGAAGGGCTCCGAATTTATTATCGATTCGTCGGGAGACAGGCTCTTTGTTTGCGACGTTGCCGATCTTGAGGCAAGCTATCTTATGAGCGGTGACGGTGTGATCGTAAAAGGACCTAACAAGCTTCAGGGCGGCAAGGAAAGATGCGTTACCGTCCACTTCGTGTACTACAGAAAGTGAGTGTTATGAACGAATACAGCACCTGTGCCGTGATACTTGCGGCAGGAAGCGGCACGCGTATGGGTGCCGCTGTTACAAAACAGAAAATAGAGCTGCTCGGTAAGAGCATTTTAAGGCGCACTCTGGAGGCGTTTGAGGCAGCAGAGTCGGTACGCCACATTGTGGTTGTTGCAAGGGCAGACGAGCTTGTTTTTGCAAGGTCAGAGGCGCAGGGAATAACAAAGCTTTGTGCCGTTGTTGCAGGTGGCTCTTGCCGCGCAGAATCGGCGCGTATAGGCTTTCTTGCCGTGCCTGGGGAGGATGATACCGTTGCGATACACGACGGTGCAAGATGCCTCATAAAGCCCTTTGATATCGATAAGGTTGTAAGCTATGCTTACAAATTCGGCGCCGCAACCGCCGCCGTGCCTATCACGGACACCTTAAAGAGATGTGATGAGAATGGCGTTATCACGGCAACCGTTTCAAGGGAAAATATGTATTCCGCGCTTACGCCGCAGGTGTTCAGCCGCGAGCTTTACGCCAAGGCACAAGAGGCGTGCGGCAAGCCGTCGGCGGATATAACGGATGACAATATGCTTGCTGAGCGCGCGGGGATCCCCGTAAGGTGCGTTACCGTATCCGGCTCGAATATAAAAATAACCGCCCCCTCGGATATCCCCTTAGCGGAATATCTCATAGGTGCGGAGAATGCAGGTGAATGATGAAGGAAATGCGCATAGGGCACGGTTATGACGTGCATAGGCTTACCGAGGGGCGCAAGCTTATTGTTGGCGGCGTAGAGATCCCCTTTGAGCTTGGCTTGCTTGGGCATTCGGATGCCGACGTGCTGATACACGCGGTTATGGATGCGATCATCGGCGCGCTTGGCGAGGGTGATATAGGGCGCCATTTTCCCGATACCGATGAAAAATATAAGGGTGCAGACAGTATGCACCTGCTCACACACGTGCGCGCACTTCTGCAGTCGCGCGGCGGTCGCGTTATCAACGTAGATACCGTGCTTGTGCTTCAAAGACCTAAGGTTGCGCCGTACATCGGTAAAATGCGCGAAAATATCGCGTTTGCGCTCGGTTGTGATGCATCGCGTATAAACGTAAAAGCAACAACGGAAGAAAAGCTTGGCTTTACGGGCACCTCAGAGGGCGCGGCAGCGCACGCCGTAGCGCTTATTGAAATAGACGTGTAGGTAAAAACACAAAAAGCGGCTCCGCATAAAAACGAAGCCGTTTTTGAGAAAAGGCAGCATACTTCAACCGTTTTCGGGCTCAAACGTCCTGGCATTTAATGTCTTACGGAGGATATGCGCCGAGCTTTCCAATTATATAATATGATTATATTGAAAAAAAGTCACGGATAGATAGGAGAAAAAACAATGATACAAATATCGCCCTCGGTGCTTGCCGCCGATTTTACAAGACTTGGTGAAGAGGTAAAGGACGTTGTACGTGCAGGTGCGGATATGGTGCACCTTGACGTAATGGACGGCGTGTTCGTAACCAATATCTCATTCGGCTTACCCGTTATCAGCGCACTCAGACGTGTGACCGATGCCGTTTTTGACGTTCATCTTATGATAGACAAGCCCGAGCGATACGTAGATCGCTTTATCGATGCAGGAGCCGATATACTTACCTTCCACTATGAGGCTACGGCAGAGTCCGAGGCGATCCTCAAAAGAATAAGGGAGCGTGGCGTGCTCGCCGCTATATCCGTTAAACCCGGCACTCCCGTCTCGGAAATATACGGTCTTTTGCCGCTTTGCGATATGGTGCTTGTTATGACGGTTGAGCCCGGCTACGGCGGTCAGGCACTCATTCCCGAAACGCTCCTTAAGGTGCGCGAGCTTCGTGAGAAGATCGATAGCCTCGGCCTTAATATCGATATACAGGTAGACGGCGGTATCAATGCGAAAAATGCCCCCGATGCGATCGCAGCAGGCGCTAATATACTCGTTGCAGGCAGCTCCGTATTCGGTGCTAAGGATAGGGCAGAAGCAATAAATGCGCTCCGCTCGTAACGGCAAAAAATATACGGATCAATAGATAAAAACGAAAAAAAGAAGAACGCTTTTTGCCCTCTGTGGCTCGGAGCGTTCTTCTTTCTTTTATGTGCGGATATATTTTCTGCCGTGAATTAAATATCCATTTTGAAGTTTTGTGCATTACCGCCGCTTCCAAACGGGATTCCGAGATGATCGTATGCAAGCTTGGTTGCGCATCTGCCGCGCGGAGTTCTTGCAAGGAATCCTATCTGCATAAGGTAGGGCTCGTAAACGTCCTCAATCGTTATAGCCTCCTCGCCGATAGTAGCGGAAAGAGTATCAAGACCTACAGGTCCGCCACCGTAAAACTTGATGATCGCCTCTAACATTTTTCGGTCGATATTATCAAGTCCGAGATGGTCTATTTCCAAAGCGTCAAGTGCAAATTTTGCTATCTCGGAGGTTATTATTCCGTCCCCCTTTACAAGCGCAAAATCACGTACGCGCTTAAGAAGTCTGTTGGCAATTCTCGGCGTTCCTCTCGATCTTGCGGCAATGCCGTAAGCACCGTCGTCGGTGATCTCTATGTTGAGTATCGATGCCGATCTTTTTACGATAGAAGCAAGCTCCTCAGGCGTATAAAGCTCAAGCCTGAGAATTACGCCAAAGCGATCGCGGAGGGGTGTGGTAAGCTGGCCTGCGCGCGTAGTAGCGCCGATCAGTGTGAATTTCGGGATAGGAAGTCTTATCGATCTTGCGCTCGGACCCTTGCCGATGATGATATCAAGCGAGTAATCCTCCATTGCGGGGTACAGTATTTCCTCAACCTGCTTTGAAAGTCTGTGTATCTCATCGATAAACAAAACGTCTCCCTCACCGAGATTGGTGAGTATTGCGGCAAGATCGCCCTGCTTTTCGATAGCGGGGCCGGACGTTGTTCTTATATTAACGCCCATTTCCTGCGCGATAATGCCTGCAAGCGTGGTCTTACCCAAGCCGGGAGGGCCGTAGAGCAATACGTGATCAAGGGGCTCACCGCGCTTTTTTGCGCTTTCAATGTAAACCGAAAGGTTTGCCTTAACCTTTTCCTGACCTATATAATCGCATAACTGCTTGGGGCGTAGGGAATTTTCAACCTCATAGTCCTGATTAGAATCGTATTCGTTGGAAACGATCCTGCTCTCAAAGTCAAATTCATTAACCTCGGTCATCATATGCGTTTCCTCCTTTTACGAAAGCTTTTTAAGCGCTATTCTTATGATCTCGCCAACGTCCTTGCCGGTATCGATATCTGCAAGCGCCTTAATAATGGAATTTCTGTCGTATCCAAGCACCGTAAGAGCCTCGGTAGCCTCGGAAAAGTTCTTGCCCTGCTTGGTTGTGGGCACGGATGCACCCGCGTTAAGCGTTTTTGCATCGGGAAGCACAAATTCCTTTGATATCTTGTCGCGCAGCTCAAGAACGATGCGCGCCGCGGTTTTTGCGCCGATGCCGGGGGCTTTTGCGATTGCCTTTATATTTTCCGTAGATATGGCAATGGCAAGATCGTCGGGCGTCATAACGGAAAGAATGCTCATAGCTACCTTAGGTCCTATTCCGCTTACCGAGGTAAGGTTGTTAAAGGCGCTGCGCTCATTCTCCGATCCAAAGCCGAAAAGCTCTATTCCGTCCTCGCGTACCGCAAGGTATGTAAAAAGCTTAACTCTTTTTCCTACGGATGATGCCAGCGATTCGGATGTTATCTGGCTTACCGTAAGCTTATAGCCAACACCGGCGCAATCTATAACGCAAGTGTTGAGATTTTTATATGCAAGCTCACCGCTTAAATAATAAAACATCAATTATTACCGTCCTGATTCTTGTAAATTACTTTTTTTATCGATTTTTCAAGCGCGTCACGCGCAAGCGTCAGCTCGCGGCCGCAGCCGTTACACCGTATTTTAACGTCACTTCCGCATCTTATCGGGGTAAAAGCATTTTCTCCGCAGGGATGCTTTTTCTTCATGACGAGTGTATCTCCAACCGAAAATTTTATTATATTCACAGCTTTTTCTCCGAAAATAAGATTTACAGTATATTTTATCATAAAACGATCGAAAAGTAAAGGTTTTTGCGCAATAATTATAGCGTAAATATTTAATTTTAAAATATTTATAAATTTTGTATGTAAGCAATTGACTCGGCGTGCCTTTTGTGCTAAAATTAAATGATAAAAATTAAAATGGGTGTAGTATATGATAATACTCGGAATAGATCCCGGGCTTGCAACCGTAGGCTGGGGAGTTATCGAATCCGTAAGAGGTGCGCAGCGCCCCATTGCATTCGGTGCTATCACAACGCCGGCGCATACGCTGATAGAATCGCGCCTTGCAATGATAGAATCGGATCTTACGGAAATAATAAATAAATACAAGCCGGATGAGATGGCGGTTGAGGAGCTTTTCTTCAATACCAATATCACAACGGGAATTGCGGTTGCCGAGGCAAGGGGCGTTATCCTTTGTACGGCATATAAGCTGGGTGTGAAGATCGCGGAGTACACGCCGCTTCAGGTCAAGCAGGCGGTAGTTGGATACGGTAAGGCAGAAAAACAGCAGGTGATCGCAATGGTAACGTCTATATTACGCCTTCCCGCACCTCCAAAGCCCGATGACACGGCAGATGCCGTTGCGATTGCGCTTTGCCACGCGCAGTGCACCGGCTCGGGAATGGGAAAATACTTTAATAAGAGGTCTTGATTATGTGGATAGCAGATAAATGGCAGGATTATACGATATTAGATACCTCGTCGGGTGAAAAGCTTGAAACCTGGGGAAGGTATAGCCTTATACGCCCCGATCCTCAGGTTATATGGCATAGCGATAAGCGCGATCCGCTTTGGAGGCGTGCAGATGCAAGCTATTCGCGCAGCCATTCCGGCGGCGGTGCTTGGAGTGAAAACAAGCTCCCCGAGTCTTGGACCGTTAAGTACGGTGATCTTACGTTTCTTATAAAGCCTATGGGCTTTAAGCATACGGGTCTTTTCCCCGAGCAGGCTGCAAACTGGGATTGGATGCGCTCTCTTATCGAAAAGGCAGGTCGCCCGATAAGCGTTCTTAATCTTTTTGCATATACGGGCGGTGCTACCGTTGCGTGCGCACGCGCAGGCGCTTCGGTATGCCACGTTGATGCTTCGCGCGGTATGGTTGCGCAGGCAAAGGAAAATGCAAGGCTCTCGAGGCTTGCAGATGCACCCATAAGATACATCGTAGACGATTGTAAGAAGTTTATTGAAAGAGAGATCCGCAGAGGCAGAAAATATGATGCCGTTATAATGGATCCCCCCTCGTACGGCAGAGGACCTACGGGAGAGGTATGGAAGATAGAGGAGAGCATTGATGCTTTCGTTGAGCTCACCGCAGGAGTTCTTTCGGATAATCCGCTCTTCTTCTTGCTCAATTCCTATACAACGGGTCTTTCCGCATCTACGATGAAGTACATAGCGGATATCCGCCTGCTTTCTCGCTACAAGGGAAGCAGTGTTGCCGATGAGCTCGGCTTGCCCGTAAAATCAAGCGGACTTGCGCTGCCTTGCGGATCAAGCGTTAGAGTAGTATTTTCATAAAACGGAATTTGTGTAATGGATAAAAGATTTATTATTGAAACCGAGAATCTCGGCTTTGTATATGAGGATGATACGCACGGCATCGCGGCAGCAACCGAGATACCGCCCGCATTGCGTGACGTAACGCTTGCGATAGATCCCGGAGAATACGTAGCGGTTCTTGGGCATAACGGCTCCGGCAAATCTACCTTTGCCAAGCTGCTTAATATGATACTTGAGCCTACCTTCGGCAGTGTTTATATAGACGATAAGTGTATCACCGATCCAAGCTTTACCGAGGACGATGTGTTTGAGATAAGGGGCAAGGTAGGCATGGTATTCCAGAATCCCGATAACCAGCTTGTTGCAACCGTGGTTGAGGAGGACGTAGCATTCGGACCTGAAAACCTCGGCCTCGCGCGCGAAGAAATACGCGCGCGTGTAGACGAAGCGCTTGACGTTGTGGGAATGACCGAGTATGCCCTTCACGCGCCCCATAAGCTTTCCGGCGGTCAGAAGCAGAGAATAGCTATTGCGGGCATAATCGCAATGAAGCCAAAGGTGATAATATTTGATGAATCCACGGCTATGCTCGACCCTTCGGGCAGGCGTGACGTTCTTGCAATAATGGAAAGGCTCAATCGAGAAGAGGGCATCACCGTTATCAATATTACCCACTATATGGAGGAGGCCGCAAGGGCTGACCGTGTTCTTATCATAAACGACGGAATGCTGCTTTGCGACGGAAGTGCAAAGGAGATCTTCTCAAGGGTAGATTTCCTCCATTCCATAGGCCTTGAAGCACCGCAGAGCACCGAGCTTATAAAGCTGCTTCGTGATGCGGGAGCTGATATATCGGGTGACGTTCTTACAGAGGACGAATGTGTTGATGCGCTTTTGCATTTCCTTTCCGAAAAGGGGGTGCCTTACAGTGAATAAGCTTGAATTAAAAGGCGTGTCCTACGTATACGGCAAGGGCACTCCATTTGAAAAATGCGCTCTCAATAACGTAAGCATCGGCTTTGAGGCAGGTAAGATCACAGGTCTTATCGGTCACACCGGCTCGGGTAAATCAACGCTTGTTAATATGCTTAACGGGCTTTTGAAGCCTACCTCGGGAGAGGTATTGCTTGATGGTGTTAATATCTGGAGCAAGGGCGTTTCGATATCCGAGGTAAGATTCAAGGTTGGTCTTGTAATGCAGTATCCCGAGCATCAGCTTTTTGAGGATACCGTTGAGCTTGATATAGGCTTTGGACCTAAAAATCAGGGCAAAAGCCCCGAAGAAATAAGAGAACGTGTGCTTGATGCCATAAAATTCACGGGCATCGGCGAGGATATGCTTACAAGATCTCCTTTTGATCTTTCGGGCGGTCAGAAGCGCCGTGTAGCCATAGCGGGCATTCTTGCTATGCAGCCTGACGTGCTTGTGCTTGACGAGCCTGCGGCAGGACTTGATCCTCGCGGCAGAAGAGAAATACTCGGCGGTCTTTGCCGCTACGTAAGGGAAAGAGGTCTTACTCTTATCCTTGTAAGCCATTCTATGGAGGATATGGCGTACTATTGCGATAACGTAGTGGTAATGAGCAATGCGGAGGTATACAGAAGCGGCAGCGTAGAGCAGATATTCTCCGCGGCAGACGAGCTTGAGGGTGTAGGACTCGACGTTCCTATGATAACAAGGATCGCCTCGCGCCTGCGCGCAAAGGGTATTGCGCTTGAAGGTAAGCTTTACACCGTAGAGGGTGTGCGCGATGCCATACTTAGGCTGACGGGAGGTGCGGATAAATGATATCTGATATCACCTTAGGTCAGTTCTTCCCCGGCCGATCTCCGCTTCATAGGCTTGATCCGCGTACTAAAATACTGATGTCGGTATTTTTCATAGTTGCGATCTTCCTTGCAAAAAGCATTTTAGCCTTTACGCTTATGGCGCTTTTCGTAGTTTTTCTTATTGTAAACAGCGGCATTTCGCTTAAGGTTATATTAAAGGGCATTAAGCCGATAATTTATATCCTCATCTTTACCGCCTTGATAAACGTGTTTATGGTGAGTGCAGACAGTACGCCGCTTGTTGAATTTTGGGTAATAAAGATATATAAAGAGGGTATAATAAGGGCGATCTTTATGTCGGTAAGAGTTATTTTGCTTATCATAGGCACAAGCGTGCTTCTTACCTATACCACCTCGCCCATATCGTTGACGGACGGTATAGAAAGCCTTCTTTCGCCCTTAAAGAAGATCAAGGTTCCCGTTCACTCCTTTGCTATGATGATAACCATAGCGCTTCGCTTTATCCCAACGCTTGTTGAGGAGACCGAGAAAATAATGAATGCGCAGAAATCGCGCGGTGCCGATTTTGCATCCGGCTCGCTGATCAAGCGCGCAAGAGCGCTGATCCCCATTCTTGTTCCGCTTTTCGTTTCATCCCTCAAAAGGGCAGATGAGCTTGCGATCGCCATGGAGTGCAGATGCTATCGCGGAGATAAGAACAGAACCAAGCTTGTAAAGCTTACCTATAAGGGTATAGATTGGGCTTGGCTTACTATCGGTGTGCTTATGCTTGGCGTAATTATTGCGCTGCTTATCATTCCGCCTTACGTTGAGCCTTATATTTCCCAGGCCGTACACGGCATACTGTTTTACAGATTTTGATTTTTAAGGAGGCTGTACTTTGAAGTATTTTGCAAAAATAAAATATCTCGGTACTGCCTTTTCGGGATTCCAGTTTCAGCCGGATAAGCGTACCGTGCAGGGCGAGCTTACGGCGGCATTCCGCGCGGCTCTCGGCTGCGAATGTAAGGTTACGGGATGCTCGCGTACGGATAGCGGCGTTCATGCAAACGGCTTCTGTATAACTGTTTATGCACCGCTTGCAACCGTGCCTGCGGATAAGCTCCCGTTAGCTATGGCGCGCTTTCTGCCCGAAGATATCTCCGTTTTTTACGCAAAAGAGTGTGATGAGGAGTTCCATCCGCGCTATGATGCGGTTGGAAAGGAATACTTGTATCTTATCCATAACGAAAGGGTTGCAGATCCTTTTTTGCGAGGTAGGGCTTGGTTTTTGCCGCGCATCATAACAGACTCCGGGCTTGAAAGAATGAGGGCTGCGGCAGCGCATCTTTTGGGTAAGCATGATTTTTCTGCCTTTATGTCGGCAGGTGCAGACAATACGGAGGACACCGTAAGAGAGATCGATTATATTGATATCAGGCGTAACGGCGCCCTTATTGAGATACGCATACATGCAGACGGATTCCTTTATAATATGGTAAGAATAATCGTAGGAACTCTTACAGAGGTTGCGCACGGAAGATTTGAGCCGGATATGCTTGCCGATATGCTTGCCTCGGCAAACCGTTCCCTTTCGGGAATGACAGCGCCTGCAGAGGGCTTGTATCTTAACCGTGTAGATTATTAAATTACCGCCGTTTCCATAAACTTAATAGCATATAAAAAGCCTCTGTGCGGTAAGATCTTTAAAACGCACGGAGGCTTTTTTATGAAGAAAGCAAGATCAAAGGCTATGGTTTTTATCATAGCGTTTTTTATAATTATATTTGTAGCTGTGGCGGTTGGGATAATCTGGCTTGCCTACTTTTCATCGGGTAACGTAAATAGCGCGGCAGACGAGATTTTGTTTGATGCGGCGCATACAACAACGCTTACGGAATACTATACAAATGCATCTGACGGCAGCGAATATATACCAAAGCTTTCAAAAAGCATATCGCTCGGCGGCATGCAAAAAAGCTGGATATCTCTTGATACTGCGGGCGATATCATTCCCTTGGCATTTATTGCGGCAGAGGACCGCGATTTTTATTCCCACCGCGGCGTTAACCTTGCGCGTACCGCATACGCCGTATTGAACGAAATATTGCATCTGCGCCCAAAATTCGGCGCTTCAACCGTTACGCAGCAGGTTATAAAGAATATAAGCGGAGATAATGAGCTTACGTGGAAGCGCAAGCTTGCCGAAATAATAAGAGCCTATAATATAGAAAAAACACATACGAAGGATGAAATACTCGAGGTATATATAAATATAGTGCCGATGGGTGAGGGGATCGTTGGCGTTGACTGTGCATCACGTATCTATTTTGGTAAAGAGCCCTCCGCGCTTACGGTATGGGAGGCGGCAACGCTTGTTGGTATAACAAACGCACCAACAAGATATAATCCCCATTCAAGCCCGGAGCTCTGCCTTAAAAAGCGCAATGCCGTTTTATATGCAATGGCAGATATCGGAGCTATTACGGATGAAGAGTATTCCAAGGCTATTGAAATGCCGCTTGGCGTTTTACCTCTCACGGGTAGCGAGGATCGTATATATTCGTGGTTTACCGAAACGGTTAATGCCGATATCATAAGTGCGCTGTGCGAAAAATACGGAATGTCTAAAAATGCGGCAAGCGTTGTATTAAGCTCGGGCGGCCTTAAGGTCTATACAACAGAGCGAGAGAAGCTGCAGAGCATTCTTGAAGGTTATTTTTCTTCGGATCTTTTTGAAAATGCACAAAATATGCCCGAATTTGCCTTTTGCGTATGCGATTCGCTTACGGGTGAGCTTGTTGCTATTGTTGGCTCGGCAGGTAAAAAGACGGCAAATCTTATCGTTAATCACGCTACCGTGCCGCATACTCCGGGATCTGCATTAAAGCCGCTTGCGCTTTACGCGCCGCTTATCGATAGCGGCAGGGTAACCGCGGCAACGGTGTTTGACGATGTCCCGATCGAATTTATAAAAAACGGAGATACCTTTACCGAGTATCCTAAAAATTATCCCAACGTATATAGCGGTCTTATAAATATAAAGGATGCGCTGCGGCTTTCAAAAAACACCGTTGCCGTAAGGCTTTATAAAATGCTTGGAGAGGAGAGCATATACAGATCCTTGCGATACCGCTTTGGCTTTGATACACTTGTGCGCAGCGCTTATAACAGTGAAGGGGAGCGTATAACCGATCTTGCCGCCGCTCCGCTTGCACTTGGGCAGTTAAGCTACGGTGTAACTCTGCGTGCGCTTACAGAGGCGTATACGGTATTTCCGCGCGAGGGTGTTCTGCAAAGGGGCGCAAGCTTTGTTGCGGTGTACGCCGCAAACGGCGAGCTTATCCTCGGTGGGGAAAGGGAAGAGGATCGCATTTTTTCAAAGGAGGGGGCGCGCCTTATGAATCAGCTTCTTATGGGGGTAACGGAAAACGGTACCGCATCTCGCATAAGGCTTAAAAATTCCGTTGATACCGCAGGCAAAACAGGCACGTCCGGCGATGATAGGGATAGACTGTTTATAGGATACACCCCGTATCTTACCGCAGGAATATGGTGCGGATATACAAACAGTGCACGCGCGATAGGAAATATGGCTAAATCGCATATTACCGTGTGGGATGAGGTGATGCAAAAAATGCACGCCGTGCTGATAGGTAATACCGATGACGGCGATATACGCAGTTTTTCCGCATCGGGGCTTGTGTGGCGCAATTTTTGCCGCGATTCGGGCGCAATGGCAACCGATGTGTGTATGCTTGATCCGCGCGGTGACCGTATAGACGGTGCATATTTCATAAGGGGCAGCGAGCCGATGCTCCCGTG
>JAZRLU010000404.1:0-1874 GCA_045647045.1 Eubacteriales bacterium | reverse complement strand
GACAATTAGGGGCTACAACTCCTTGGCTCACAGAACGACATGGCTACGATCCGACTTGGAGAGGAAAGGATCACACAGATGCCGCCTATCACCGTTTGCCCCACCTCTGCGCGCTCCTTTACCGCGATCTCCGCTATGGCAAATAAAACGGTAACAAGAACAACAGTTGCAATTATAGACGTAACGGATCCCATCTCGCTGCCAAGCACCGCCGCAAAAACGGATATTATCTCAAATACGCTGCCCGCCTTCGCACCATCCCCCGATAAAATTTCAAATATTTCGGGCGGAAGCAGGGCAAGAAATCTCTCCCATACGTCCGCAAGCTCATCCTCCGCCGCGCCAAGACTTTCGTTGTCCGTGTCGGATGCCGGCACCCGTGCCGAACTGTTGCTTGGTGTCTGTAAATCAAAAGTCCCCTCGGTAGTGCTTGCCTTGCCTGTGCTGCCCGTGCACCCTGCCTCGGTATCGTACGGCGTCTGTGAAGCAAAGGTCCCTTCGGTAGTGCTTGCCTTGCCCGTGCTGCCCGTGCACCCTGCCTCGGCACCGTACGGTGTTTGTAAATCAAAAGACCCTTCGGTAGTGCTTGCTTTTCCCGTGCATAGGTACATCAGCGCTGCGGTCAATATTATGATCGCAAGGGCGCACACGCCATAGCGCCTCTTGGTGCTGTGGCATGGATTATTCATTCATAAAGCCGATCAAAGTAACAAGCACCTCCTTTAAATACGGCACGGCTATGCCGATAAGCTCAATACGGGTTACTATCTCCACTATTCTTGCAACGTTGGCTTCGCCAAGCGCGGATATGGTGTCCCCTGCAATTCCGCCAACGTAGCCGATACCTACAACGCGCAAGGAATCACGCGAGTAGCGCTCAATATCGGCACCGAATGAGAGGGAAGAGAAAAGGGATGTGATCTCATCTATTTTGCCAAACGCGCCGCCGATAACGGATAGCGATACGATCACACCCACCGCAGGTGCGGCGCGGCTGCCAAGCTCCTTAAGCAAGAGCGCGGAAAGTGCACCTATAATAAGAATGCCTATTGCCTGAAAATAAAAATCCATGGTCAAAATCCAAATACGCCGCGTACGCTTTCAATAAGAGTTGCGATCTCTCCTACAAGAATTATGAGTATGATAACAACGCCGCTTATTGAAACAAGCGTTGCCTGATCGTCTCTGCCAAGGCGTTGCAGGATCATACAGCTTACGGCAACGGTAAGTGCTATGCCGATTATCCTCATAATAAGCTCTGTATCCATTTAACCTCCATTATATAAGCAATACGGTAAGCGCAAACGCCGCCGTTGCCGATACCGTACGTACAACCTTTATGTTCTTTTCGCACGCCCCCGATGCATCGGTATAGCGCAGATCAAAATACGTGTAAGCTCGCTTTGCCTCGTCAAGCTGCTGGCTGTCTGTAAGTGAGGGGTATGCACAAAGATAATCCCTAAGACAGTCTGCATCCTTCCCCTTTAGCGCAATACGGCTTTTTCTTATGCGCTCCCGTGTATGGGGCACGGTGGCGTTATCGGTAAAGAATGCCCCGCAAAGACCGAGAAGGCGAAGGGGCTCCGCCCCCTCGTTTTTTAACACGGATATAAGCGTTCTGCCCCTGAGCGTGCCGTTATAGATAGCATGGGTAAGCGCACGAGCCGCACCAAGCTGCGCAAGCTCGCGTTTTATATCCATGCACACGTTTGAGGATATGATAAACACCGATATTACCCATATTGCTATCGCAGTTATCCTTATCATAACGCGCACTCCCTTGCAAGATAAAGTCCGCCACGCCTGAAAAGGTGCACCGCGCAGGGGAAGAAGCCTGCATCGATAAGCCTTTTACAAGCGGGGCGGTGCATAAG
>JAZRLU010000403.1:0-5098 GCA_045647045.1 Eubacteriales bacterium | reverse complement strand
CCAAGTGCCGTTGCAAGCCCCGCATCAAGCGTGCGCATACCGAGCGTGTAAAGAAAATAGGGCACAACAAAGGTGCATATGCCAAGCCCAATGAGCAAAATAATGCTCTTCGGCTCTGCCGCGGCATTGGATATAAGCTCGGCAGGGGATGCAAAGGGTATGGCTATTATCGCCATAAAAAGAAAGCTCCAAAGTGTTACCGTAACGGGGCGCGTTCCGCGGCTTACGGCAGCCTTCGTGGTTATATTATATACCGCGTATACAATGCCCGAAAGCACGCCTATGGCAATTCCCGCGGCGTTCCATAAAGAGGAGGTAAGCACGCCCGAAACAAGCACGCAGCCAAGTAGCATAAGCACTACGGCACAAATACCGCCGCGCGTAAGCCGCTCCTTCATAAATATCGCGCCGAAAAGCGCAACGTATACCGGTGCGGTGTACATAAGCACCACCGCAACAGACGTGCCAGTTAAGGTCATCGCCGTATAATAGCTCGTTGCCGTGCCCCAAAGTGAAGCACCGATAACAAGCGAAAGAAGCAGGCTCTTTACGTCGCACTTAAACAGCGTTACGTCAAAGATAAGGGCGTAAAGCGCCATAGCAATAAACGATACGAGCGCGCGCACCGCACTCATCATAAACGGTGTAAAGCCAAGAGGGGAAAGAAAGTGCACAAAGATTCCCGAGGTGCCCCAAAAGATCCCCGCCAAAACTATGTATATAACGGCTTTTATTCTCATGAGAGGTATTTCCTTGCTAAATTTGCATTTTTATATTCCGCATCGTCCGTTATGTCACAGATCACACATATACCCTCGGGCAGCACGGGCTCCACTCCGGGGGCGCCCTCCCAATAAAGCAGGGCACGGTCGGAGAAGAAGGGGTAAAGATCTATCTCGATATACGCCCCGTCAAGGGTAAAGCAATATCTCGTTTTATGTAACGGGTGGCGCGTTTGATCCGCATCCTGCAGCAGGCGGCGGTATTCTCTTGCGGTTATTCTTTCTTCAAGCTCTATGTGGCGTATGCCGTTAACAAGCCTCTTTGTGGTAAGCAGATATGCACAGCTCTCGCCGTCCTGCCTGCGCCTCACGCGCACCTCGTCCTCGGGGTCGGAGTTAAGGTAGGTTTGCACGATATCAAATCGGCGCACGCCCGGTATTGCATCAAGCAACGCCGTATCGGGATATTCGATAAGCAGCTTTTTGTTGCACCTGTTGTGCTCCGAGCCGCAAAGGAACTGATTTATAGCAAGGATAAGGTTATCCATCTTTGCATCAAAATCGTTCGAGTTGTCGATTATAACGCGCCTTTTGTGTCCGCTCCAAGCGGCTATTATCCTATCGTCAAGCGCGGCAGCCTCCTCGGGGCTCTCTTTTCTTGCCGCATTGTTTGCCGTTGTATAAAATTCCCCCGCACCCTTCGCCGCGGTAACAAGGTGAAAAACGGCATCGTATTCCATAAGCAGCTCTCCCTCGGAAAGCCCAAGCTCAAGCAGCACCTCGCGCATCTCGTCCTCATTCATATACGCGCGGTTGTCCAAAAGACCTCTGTCGCAAACTATAAGTATATTTTCCTCGGGCATCCCCGAAGCGGCACGCTCAAAAATGCGCTCCTTATCAAGCTGAAGGCGCATTTGCAGCTTCTGATATTCGCAGTTGGTCTTACACGTCCAGGGGGCAACGCCGCCCGTGATAAGCTCCGTTGCGGTCTCGGGTACAAAAAGCACCGTATAACCGCGCTGTGTAAGATCGCTTTGTATGCGGCTCATCGCGGTGGATTTTCCCGCGCACGGGCCTCCCGTGATAACTATTTTCGTTATACTCATAAGCTTATGCTCTCTTGCACATCGTAACGTGCAAAACTCCCTCTTCAATAAATTCCTCGCCCTTGGCAACAAAGCCAAGCTTTTCATAAAAGCCGCGCGCGTGCACCTGCGAGTGCAGGGTGACCGTGTTAAATTTCGCACGCTCACGTAGAAGCTTAAGCCCCTCTGTGATAAGCTCCCTGCCGTAGCCCATGCCGTGGCAAAGAGTAAGCACGCGCCCAAGCGTAAGCGTGCCGCACTCGCAAAACGCGCGCATATACGCGGCAATTTTGCCGTCCTTTACGGTAAAGCAGTGCAGGGCATCCTTATCCCTGCCGTCAAAATCGCGGCATCTCATACCGCACTCCAAAATAAAGATCTCGCACCTTGCGCGCACGATCTCGTAAAGCTCGTCTGTCGTAAGCTCGGAAAAGCTCTTTATATAAATTCCGTCAGTCATCAAGCAGCGCCTCTTTGTTCGTAAGATATTCAATATCCGCACGTCCTGCCATCATACGGAGAAATTCTTCAAACCTATCCCACGTATTATGTATATCAAATTCATACGCGTGCCCCCACACGTAGTATATCTTCTTTCTCTCGCAGCTCTCGCTTAAGAATTTCTCGCCGTACTTAAAAAGGTTATCCCACTCGGCGTGGTGATAGACGGTCGGCTTGAATTCGTAAAGCTCGGTCTGCGGCAAAAAGGAGTGGTTGCACACGGTTGTGCGGCAATAGCGGTAGCCCGTGTTGTTTTTTATGATCTCGGATACGCGCCCGTCGTAATTTATACCGCCGCCGGGGTATGCAAATCCAATCACCTCATAGCCGCATATATCGGAAAGGCGGAGCCTGTCATCCTCGGTCTCGCGTATGATATCGGCATCGGAAAGCCTTGTCAAAAGCGGATGCGTCAGCGTATGCCCCGCAACCTCGTGCCCCTCGTATACGGCTCTTACGTCGGCGGCATTTACCTTAACGTGCGATACGTTCACACCCTCGCGCACAAGCGCACCGTCACGCCCAAGAAGCGCGGAGTTAAGGTTAAAGGTCGCGCGCATACCGTATTTTCTGAAAAGCTCGGCAAGGCGCACGTCCTGCGTTACGCCGTCATCGTAGCTGAAGGTAAGTATCTTTCTTCCCGTCATTTGCTTTTACCTCCGTCGCTTTCAAGCTGCTCCTCAATATCCACGGTGTTCTCGGATATCTTCGAGTCGCGCTCGCGGCGCGCCTTTGCCTCGCGCTCTTCCTCCTCCGCGCGTTCAAGTGCCTTCATATATCCTGCCGTAACAATACCTGCAGGCAGGGCAACAACGGCAACGCCGAGCACAGAGGATATCATAGTGATTATCCTACCAAGCACGGATACCGTGTATATGTCTCCGTAGCCCACCGTTGTAAGCGATACCGTTGCCCAGTACACCGCATCAAAGAAGGTATCAAAGGTCTCGGGCTCGGCATTGAACACCGCGATGGCAGATAAAAGTATATATCCGCACGAAAGCGCGCAAACGGTTATAAGCGATTTTTTCTGCTCGCGGAAAACGTTGCCTATCATTGCAATGTTTTTCGAGTAGCGGAAGCTCTTGAATATTTTGAGCACGCGCAGCGCACGGGAAAGCCTTACCGCCTTAAGCACCTTAAGCGCATCCGAGATAAGAAGCAGGCTCGGCAGTATAGACAAAAGGTCGATTATCGCCATAAACGTAAACGGGTAAATAAGGAACGAGATCGCTCCGCGCCCAAGCTTAAAATCTGCCGTCAAAAGCCTGAGAAGATAGTCTATGATAAAAAGAATAGTGATAACGGTTTCGCTTACGTTAAAAAATGCGTTTGTTTCCTTAAATGCAAGGGGTATCAGGCTCAGCGCTATTGCAACGATCATAATTACGTCGTAAATATAGCTTAAGCCTCGTCTGTCATCGTCTACTTCGATGATCTCATAGATCTTACGTCTCATAATTAACCTCATTTTTTATTCGCAGGTATGTTCGCACGGGTAGCGAGAAGATCCTCAAGCTCCGCGCGCATAACGCCCACGTCATTTGTAAGCACGGTGTCGATACCCGACTCTATAAGCGCACGCGCCTCGGTAGGATCGTCACTCCAGAAGATATTAAGCCTGATTCCGTGCTCCTTTGCAAGCGCTATCGATTCCTGCGTGTATTTTCCGCGCATAAGCTGCACCTTCTTACAGCCAAGCTCTATCGCGCGCTCAACTATATGCCACGGATCGTTTCCGCCGCCAACACAGCGCTCAATATCGGGCGCAATTCTTGCAAGCTGGCGGTTTACGGTATCGTTGCCCGTCATAAAGTACACGTACCTCTCGCAGTCGTATCTGCGTATGGTGTCCACTATATCCGACAGGTAGTCCTCGGGGAGGGGATCCGTATTGTTTTTCGATTTTATATGTATATTCATTACCGTGTGACAAGCAAGCTTTTTGAGTATATTTTCAAAGGTAAGTATGCGCAAGCCACGGAATTTGCCCTCAAAGCCCTTGCCGAAATCAAAGCGCGAAAGCTCTTCAAGCGTGTAATCCCAGATAAATCCCTCACCGTCCGATACCCTTTCAAGTCGGGAATCGTGTATAGAAACAATGCTGCCGTCCCCCGCTTGCCAAAGATCAAACTCTATCTCCTCTGCACCTATCGCAACCGCCGCGCCAAACGCGGGCATAGAGTTTTCGGGGCACACGGTCTTCCAGCCTCTGTGTGCGCAAAGGCGCGGATAGCCCATAAGATCATCGGGCAGGCAAACAGCGCTTCCCGCAGGGCGGTATCTCCAAGGTCTGCGCCCAACCTCAATATATTTGTGGTGCGGCATAAGCGCACCGCCAAAGCCCGCGGGCTTAAGATATTTCTCGGTGGGATCTATCTCGCAGTATTCTATTCCAACGCGGGATGCCATATCAAGCACTATCTCGCCCTTGGGTGTTGCCACCATAGAGCCGCCGCCGATCTCGGAGTCCTCGCCCATCGAAACAGATGCACGCAGCACGTAGCTGTTGGTGTTGTATGCAAGAAAGGCGGTCATTGTGCGAAGCGCGCTTTGCATATCCGTCCTCTGGTGCGATGCACCGATTATGATGTCGGGGCGCATCCTTGCAATAGAGGGGAACTGCTCGTAGAAATAAAAATCGTAGCAGGTAAGGAAGGCAAATCGGATGCCCTCCATCTCAAGTACCGTCGGGCTTTCGTGGCGGTATGAGTATTCAGCCGCAAGCGCTCTTTTAAAGACCTCGCCGTTCGTGGGATGAACCTTATAGTATTTTCCGGTGATATTACC
>JAZRLU010000402.1:0-4828 GCA_045647045.1 Eubacteriales bacterium | reverse complement strand
TTATTCATTTTCGTTCACCTTTCTTAAATAATACTCAATTATTATACACCATAATTTTGAACAATTCAAGTCCTGCGATAAATAAACGGTAAAAAATTCGCTTACGCCTTCTTTTTACGGTTCTTTTCCGCCTCCTGCGTTATGGTGCGTATAACCTTTCCGGGGGATAACCACCAGTCACGGCTCCATACACGTAAAAGAGTCCATCCGCGAGCTTCAAGGAATCTTGGCTTGCATACGTCTCTTTCAATGCAGGATTCGGATGCCGCAAAGGCATCTCTGTCAAGCTCCACGCCTACAAGATATTTATCCGTTTCCTTATCGTATATCGCAAGCGAGATACGGCTGTTGCGGTTACCGAGATTGGTATCTACGGTATATCCAAGCTTTTCAAGGCGCGATTTTATCTGCTCCTCAACCGCAACAAGGCTTGTGTACGCGGTAGGCTGCACGTCTGCACAGTCAACCTGCGCAAGCACGGCGCGCACCTCCTCGGTGTCGCCCTTCGCAACCGCTCTTACGTACGTAAGATACTGCTTAAGCAGCTTAGGTCCAAGGTTCTTTGAGGTCTCAACCTTAAGTGCCTCGGGCTCAATACTCGTTACAACGATTATCCTTGTTTTTGCACGTGTGATAGCAACGTTAAGGCGGTTTTCGCCACCCTCTGCTGAAAGTGATCCAAAGCTTGTGTAAAGCTTGCCAAGCTCATTCTCCGCATATCCTATAGAGAAGATTATTATATCTCTTTCGTCACCCTGAACGTTTTCAAGGTTCTTGATAAAGATACTTGTATCCTCACCGTTGTCTATACGTACACGCTCCTTGAACATAAACGAGCGGAATTCGGGATTCTTTGCACATTCGCGGTCTATCATATCCGCAATGCAGCTTTGCTGATCTGCGTTAAAGGTTATAATGCCTATGCTCTCGTTGTTCTTCCTTGTTCTGAAGATATCCGCAAGCACGTCAACAACCTTTCTTGCTTCCTGCACGTTTCTTCTGTCTATCCACTTACCGTTTACCTTGTATCTTTCAATGGGGCGCACGGCTGTATTGCGTGAAATGTTCGGTGCAACCTGAAGCTTCATTCCGTAAAACGCGTGGTTAGAGAAATCTATAAGCTCCTGGCTGCGGCTTCTGTAGTGGTAAGTAAGGTTTGCGCTCTTGTATCGCGCAACCGCAAGGTCAAGCAGGCTCTCAACCTCAAGCGCCGCCTGCATGGAAAGATCGTCCTGCAGCTCGGGATCGGATCCGAGATAGCGCTTCATAAACGTTGTAGAGGGGCGAAGCTGCTTTGCATCACCTGCAACCACAATGTTTTTACCTCTGTAGATAGAGGGGATGGTGCTCTCGATAAATACCTGCGATGCCTCGTCGAATATTACGATATCAAACAGATTCTTGGTAAGAGGAAGAAGGCTGGATACGTTCTCGGGTGAAAGAAGCCAGCAGGGGAACAGGGCAAGGATAAATTCGCCGTAGAACTCCATAACCTTTCTTATGGGCCAGAACTTCTGCTTTTTGGATATCTGGTAGAAGTAATCCTTTTTGTTCGGTGCGCTCTCGTAAAGAGATTCGTAATCGCGGGATGCCTTACCCTCGCAAAGCTTAACAGAAAGCTTAAGCTGATCCTCCTTGTAGCGCGATATTCTCGATGTGATATTGGGGAAGTCTACTATGCCGGAAAGATCCTCTCCGCATTCGTCCTCATACCTTGCCGCCTCGTGGTATATACGTATTTCAAGAAGCTTTGATATGATATCCTCGTAGTTTTGATAATTCTTGCTTATGCTGTAAGCAAAATTCAAAATAGCGATCTTGTTCTTATCAAGGCTGTCAAGCAGCTTGCTCACGTCGCGCAGGTCGATGTAGTTATCAAGCGCATCGTATACAAGCTTAACGTATGAGGTATTACCTCTCAGAATGTTATCTATAACCGCAAGATATCCGTCGGGCGTAAGAACTCTGTTAAGACAGTCGTACTCCTTTACGTATATCTGTATTGCCGATCTTGTGGCAAGCAGCTTTGCGCGTACGTCTGCCGCCTTTTCCTTGGTAAATCGGGTGCAAAGCCTTACTATCGCATCAAGATTCTTGGGATTGTCAAGCTCGTAGTAGTATGCAAGCACCTGGCGCGTATAGGGATACTTTGCAATATTGAAAAGTCCCTTGCGCGATTTCTGTATCTCAACAAGCGCGCCCTTGACCTCGCACAGCGTGTTAGTGTCCACGTCCTGGCGCATAAGGTCTATTATGGGGTTCTTGTCCTTGTCCTGAATATAATCGTAGTAAAGGCGTTCAAGGTTCTTTGCCTTGATATCCTTAAGAGCCTCGCTCAGCGTGGGGTAGTCAAGCGCGATAATGTCGGGGCATTCAAGCAGCTTCACGTAAATACCGTATTCAACCGAGTTCTTAAGCAGCATCGTAGATGAGGAATACATCTCGGAAAGTGACATTCCAAACGGGCGCTTATCGTTAAGCACTCTGTATATCTTGTCAAGCTTTTCAACCTCGGCATCTATTTTAGCCTGCAGCTCGTTGTATTCCGCCTCGATCTTATCAAAATCAACAAGTGCCGCGATAAGATCGCGCTGATGTGCCGCAAGGCATCTTTCGTAAAAGCTGCGCTTTTCCTTCGCCTCATCGGTTATGTACATCGCCTTTTCGTTAAGCGCGCCAAGACGGTTGTAAACAACGTCAAGCGCCGCCTTCTTTTGCGATATAACAAGCACGCGCTTGTTTTTGCCGATGGCATCCGCAATTACGTTTACGATGGTTTGCGATTTTCCCGTGCCGGGAGGACCGTAAATAACCATATTTCCGCACTCGTCAACACGGCGCACCACCTCTGACTGTGCAAAATCAAGCATCTTAACGGTATAGCTGTTTTTGTTTACGGGCATCTTGCCGCGCAGCTTGCGAACGCCCGCTTTTCTTTTCTTGCGCTTCTTTCCCGTGCACAAAAGCTCCTCTATTGCTTCGTTGGAAAGCTTTTTGCGCTCAAGCTCGCTGTAATCGTTGAAAATAGAGCTGGAGAGGGAATAGCGCGTAAGGATCGCCGCATAGCGCACGGAAAGCGCAGGCTTGCCGTCAGGCTCCTTAAAGCGGCCGTAATTGTATATGTTTTTGGATTCGTACTCCGTACCGTCAAACTTTATGTGGAAGGATTCAAGGTACTTGATCACCGCGCCGATGCTCGGATATTGAGAAAGATCGTCAAACTCGGTTTCAAGCGCATCTATATTAAGCTTCTTTGACTGTGCATAAGCAAAGATAAGCGCACGGTTGAGCTGGATCTTCTCACGCTCGTTTATCGATATCTCAACGGTGTTTTCATCGGGAAGGTCGATAGTAACGGGGAAGAGCATAAGGGGCGCCTTAACGGTCGTTTTCGCAGGGCCTTGGTTGATCGTTCCGAAAACAAAGGGATATCCTATGTAAAGCTCCGCACGTCCCGTTTCCTTTTCGATCTCCTCAACGTCACGCTTGATGTCCTTTATGCGCGATATCTCGCTTTCCATTGCCTTGATGCTTTCCTCCTTGCGCATGCGCTCGTTCTTCTGCGTTGCGCGCGCAAGCTCCTCACCCGAAAGAGAGGAGGTATCAAGGCTTTTCTTTTCAAGCCTGCTTTGTATATCAAGATTTTCAAGTATCTGCTTTTTTTCTTTATTTCCGATCAGGGTAAAGGAAAAACGGCGCGTTGTCCATAAAAAATCAAGGAATTCCGCAACCTTGTCTCCCCGCCCTTCAAGGATCTTGCCGATATCGTATGCGCCGCGCCTGCCGATGCCCTTAAGATAAAGGCATTTGTTGCTGCCGCCGATCTCGATCAGCCTCTCCTTGTAACGTGTATAGATATCTTTTTTCACTGTTTACTCCTGTGTGTAAGCTTGTGATGCACAAACGTGCTTCCGAATATATTTATGCACCCTGTCGGTGCGTAGTTTCCTACATATTATTATAACGGCATTTTTTTGCGATGTCAACCGAAAACCGTAAAAAATACAACAAAATTTTACACGGTAGGGGGGATATCGGCACTTTTGCATACTTGCATCCGCCGAAAAGAAAAATAGGAAAACTTTACCTTGTACAAAAGCACCAAAATTAAGCCGTTATTTTTGCCATATTGCCGAGTTGATTTTTCTAAATTTTAATGTTATAATAAGTATAGCAAATTATTTTATAAATTTGTGCGGCAAAATTTTTTGATTTTCAAGGAGAAGATTATGAAAAGATTAAGCAAAGTTCTGGTAATGCTTCTTGCGCTCGCCATCTGCGGCTCTTGCTTCGCTGCTGTTATCTCGGCAAACGGAGAAGAGGGAAGCAACTACGATTACGAGTCAGTGCTTGACTACTTCGAGGCGGGCTATTTCGTTAACGAAGACTTTAACGGAAATGCAAGCTTCGATTCCACAACGGCTACCGGTTCAACGGTATTCCAGGATGCAAGCAACGAGCTCAGCGTTGCTTACGGTAACAAGATCAAGTACCAAGGCGGCGATGCTGAGGGTTACTTCAACTGTGTAAACGAAACTGTTCTTACCGCTACCCCCGCTAAGGAGACCTCCTTCGGTGTTAATGCAAGAGTTAAGCTTACCTCCGGTTTCGGAACGGGCTCTACCGCTTTCAGAGTTGTGCTTCAGACAGATAAGAGCACAAGCGTTAACATCTTCAATGCTAAGCTTGGTTCCGTAACACTTCCCGTAAAGAGCGTTGACGAGACCGGTAAGATCCAGTTCCCTTACGGTGATGAGGTTAAGACCTCCGCTACCAACAAGAACGGCTTCTTCAATATCGAAATGTTCTATGATTGGGATAAGGGTAT
>JAZRLU010000401.1:0-4579 GCA_045647045.1 Eubacteriales bacterium | reverse complement strand
GGGCTGATAATTTGCACGTGCTGCTGCAGGATAAGCTTTCACTTTCCGATGCGCTTTGCTACCTTTATAACGAGCACGGATGCGAGAGTATAACTCTGCAAAGCGGAGGAAGCCTTAACGGTCTGTTTTTGCGCGAAAAGCTTATTGATAAGGTTGATATAGTAATGGCGCCCGTGCTTATAGGAGGCAAGGACACCGTAACGATGATCGACGGCGAGTCTATTCTCCGCCCCGATCAACTTGGCGAGCTTGGTGTGCTTAAGCTTACTTCCTGCACACCGCTTAAAGATTCCTACATAAGGCTACAGTATGACGTTATAGGATAAATTATCTTAAATACAAAAAACGCAGAGCAACCGCTTTTAGTGCTGCTCTGCGCTTTTATTTTTAGTCGGCGCTTGCTATGGTGTTAACATCATAGGGCGTTGTTTGATATACGAAATAGTTCAACCAGTTCGAGAACAAGAGATTTGCGTGAGAGCGCCAGCTTACCACGGGCGGCTTTGTTTCATCATCGTTCGGGAAATAGTTTTTAGGTATCTCGATAGGCTTGCCCTGCGACTTATCGCGCAGGTATTCTGCCTTAAGGGTATCGGCATCATACTCGCTGTGTCCCGTTATAAAGAACTGACGCTCCTTTTTGCTCATTACGGCATATACGCCGCACTCCTCGCTTGATGCAAGGATCTTAAGCTCGGGTACACGCTCTATATCCTCACGGAGTACCGTTGTATGCCTTGACTGGGGCACCATAAATACATCGTCAAAGCCACGGAAAAGTATGGATCTTTTGTAATCCGCGGTATGGGGGAATATGCCGAAAAGCTTTTTATCAAGCATATGCTTATTTACGCCGTAATGATAGTACAGTCCCGCCTGCGCGCCCCAGCATATGTGCATTGTGCTGTGCGCATGGGTTTTGGACCACTCCATTATCTCGGCAAGCTCATCCCAGTACTCCACCTTTTCAAAGGGCATATGCTCTACGGGAGCGCCGGTTATTATAAGACCGTCGTAATAGTTATCACGGATATCGTCAAAGGTCTTATAGAATGATATCAGATGCTCCTCGGATACGTTCTTTGCGCGGTGCGTTTTGGTGTGTATAAGCTCCAGCTCTACCTGCAGAGGGGAGTTACCGAGCAGGCGCGAAAACTGCGTTTCGGTCTCGATCTTTTTGGGCATAAGATTAAGAAGAAGTATCTTAAGTGGTCTTATGTCCTGCGTGATCGCGCGGCGCTCTGTCATTACGAAAATATTCTCATCCGCAAGCGTTTTTACCGCCGGCAGATCGTTTGGTATTTTAATAGGCATTTCAGTTTTCCTTATACGTTTTTAAGCGCCTCTTCTATATCGGCAATGAGGTCACGGTAGCTTTCTATACCGCAGGAAAGACGAACAAGATCAGAAGGTACGCCTGCAGCTGTAAGCTCCTCCTCGCTCATCTGGCGGTGCGTTGAGCTTGCGGGGTGCAAGCAGCAGGAACGGGCATCGGCAACGTGAGTTTCGATAGCCGCGATCTTAAGAGACTTCATAAATCTTTCCGCAGCGGCTCTTCCACCCTTTACGCCAAAGCTTACAACGCCGCACGTGCCGTTTGGCATATACTTTTGTGCAAGCCCGTAATACTTGTTTGAAGGAAGACCGGGATAATTTACCCAAGCGATCTTATCGTGCGCCTCAAGGTATTCTGCTATGCGCTGTGCATTAAGGCAATGGCGCTCCATTCTTACGTGGAGGCTTTCAAGACCGAGATTGAGCAAGAATGCACTTTGGGGTGCGGGGGTGCTGCCGAAATCACGCATAAGCTGCGCGGTTGCTTTGTATATGAACGCGCCCTCCTTGCCGAATTTTTCCGCATAGGTTATACCGTGGTAGCTATCATCGGGAGTGGTAAGACCGGGATATTTATCCGCGTGTGCCATCCAATCAAATCTACCTGAATCAACTATGCATCCGCCTACTGCAGATCCGTGACCGTCCATATACTTTGTTGTGGAGTGGGTAACTATATCCGCACCGAACTCAAACGGACGGCAATTTACGGGGGTGGCAAAGGTATTATCGATAATAAGCGGAACGCCCATCTCGTGTGCAACACGTGCGAACTTCTCTATGTCAAGCACGGTAAGCGCGGGGTTTGCTATAGTTTCACCGAAGAGTGCCTTGGTATTAGGCTTGAATGCCGCGCGTATCTCATCCTCGGTTGAATCGGGAGAGATGAAGGTGAAATCAATACCCATCTTTTTCATCGTAACGGCAAAGAGGTTAAACGTACCGCCGTAGATGCTTGCGGAGGATACAACGTGATCACCCGCGTTTGCAATATTAAATACCGCAAAGAAGTTTGCCGCCTGACCCGAGGAAAGGAGCATTGCCGCCGTACCACCCTCAAGTGCCGCGATCTTTGCCGCTACGGCATCGCAGGTGGGGTTCTGCAGGCGCGAGTAGAAGTAGCCCGATGCTTCAAGATCGAAAAGCTTACCCATATCCTCGCTTGTAGAATATTTAAACGTTGTGCTTTGCACGATCGGGATCTGGCGAGGCTCTCCGTTACCCGGAGTATAGCCCGCCTGAACGCACTTTGTTTCTATATCGTAATTTTTCATATCATTCTCTTTCTTGCTTAATAAGCAACGTTAAGCTCACTAAGCTTATTCATATAAGCGGTTTCATCTGCAGATTTTACGGTAAGATCAACGTCGTATATCTTTACACCCATATTCTGCGAACCGATATTAAGATGCTGAAAGGCCTTTGTAACGTTTGTAAAGGTTTTCATAAGAGTGCCGTTGATGAAGAAATATGCCTCGTTATCCGTTACCGCAAGCGTCCAGCTCAGCTTTACGTGCGAGGAATTAGTCTGCTCGTAAAGAGGCTTGCCGGAAGCGGTATCGTTGGTGTGTGCGTTATTATCCTCCCAGCCTATACCTACCTTACCGTCACTGTTGCTATCCCAAATGAGGAATCTGTAAAGATCGTTCATTCTGAACTGAAGGTGTGCATTTCCGCCTACCGCAGTAATCTCAAGCTTGCCCGAAATAACGTAGTTATAAGTAAGTTCGCCGTTATTGAACTTTATATACTGAGAGTTTTCAAGTACTGCAACACTCGAGAACGGAAGGTCAAAATCAGCAACAAGCTTATCATCTGCCGGTGTATCGGGCTGCTCGTTATCATCATCCTCTGTGCCACCGGTTATTCCGAGCTTTGCGATAGCAGCGTTATACGCATTGGCATTTTCGCTCCTTATAGAAAGCGATACCTCATAGATCACCACATTCATCTGCAAAGCACCTATGTTGAAATACGTAAGGTTCGATGCAGGCATAGACTGAACAAGCACACCGTTGATATACCAATATGCCGTATCATCCGTTACCGCGATCGCCCAATCTACCGTAAGACCCTTTGTGGCATTATAAAGAGCAACAGCACCGTCCTTATCGTTCTTGCTGCTTCCGCCCCATGAATAGCCTGCGCCGAACATACCGTCATTATTGCTATCCCAGAGAAGGAAACGGTTAGAACCGAAGCGGAACTGAAGATGAGCGTTAGAATAGTTGAAATCTGTTATTGAAAGCTTTCCGCTTGCAACGTAACCGTACGTAAGCGCATTGTCTGCAGCATCGGTAAACGTTTTACCTGTTTTAGTTATATCAACCGATCCCGTCTCGTAATTGTTGATGTATATTGCATTAGGATCATCGGTTACAGGAGGTCTTTCGGGAACGTAATTCTCTACCCCACGTGCTTTATTAAGTATCTCACGGATCTTATCATATGCAGCAAGAGTGGGATGCGAAAGGTCTGTGGAAAGGTAGGAGGACTGGATAGGACCGCTTGCGTTAAGGAAGATAGACATAGTGTCTACGTAATTGAACCATTCATGCGCTGCGGAATAATCCTTGATCTTCTGTGTAAGCAGAGGTGCCTTTACGGTTGAGCTTTCGTAATACTGAGAGCCTGCCGTATATCCGTTCTTCTTAGGCTCAACGCCGATGAAGTAGATCTTTACGTCGGGAAGGCGCTCCTTGAACTGCTCGCAGAGTGCTATGATCCTTGCATAAAGCTCGTCAACGGTAAGAGGACCGTGGTGAACGTCATTGAATCCAATGTGGATCACTATTTCCTTAGGCTCCATAGGATAAACTATTCTTTCGGATACAATCTCAAGATCGCTTATCTGGTGAGAGGATATACCCATAAGGAAAATCTTTTCCTCGTTTGCAAAGTCCTCATAGAAGTCCGACCAGAAGGGCGGGCTTTCCATCATATATCCGTCAAAGTAAGAGTCTCCGATGAAGATAGTTCCACCCTTGTTCTCTTCCTTGATGATGTACTCCTCATAATACTGAACCTTTTTCTCGGCACTATGGTTGTTGAACGTGGATACGGTTACGTTAAAGGTTGCGCTGCTCCACTCCGAGGTTGCGGTTACGGTTACCACAACATCGGATGAGAAGGTGCCCTTTGCGAATATCTTGCCGTTCTCAACGAATACCTGATCATGGCTTGTTGTAAAGGTTACCTCGGAGGAGAAATTGGGATCTGCGAAGGTTACCGTTATCTCCTTGCC
>JAZRLU010000400.1:0-7023 GCA_045647045.1 Eubacteriales bacterium | reverse complement strand
AAAAGGGCATACGTTATATGCCGCTTAAGGGCTCTGTAATACGCAGCTATTATCCTTCGCCCGAAATGCGAACAAGCTGCGATATAGATATCCTTGTGCCAAAAGAGGATATCGATGCCGCTGCCGATCATCTTGTGTCCGAGCTCGATTATACGTTCGAGCGCAGATGCTCGCACGACGTGTCGCTTTATTCGCCGAGCAAGGTGCACCTTGAGCTTCACTTTGATCTTATAGAGGATAATGACAGAGTGGCGGCGGTCCTTGCCGATATATGGGACAGCGCAAGCACAAGCGGCTTCCGATACGATATGACAAACGAGCACTTTGCGGTTTACCATATCGCACATATGGCAGAGCATTACGTGCACGGCGGATGCGGCGTGCGCAATTTCCTTGATCTTTGCATAATTAAGCAAAGAATGGGCTACGATGAGGCTACCGTTCAAAAAATGCTTGCCGAGTGCGGGCTTGATAAATTTGGCGCGGTGGTGTTTAAGCTTGCCGATATATGGTTTGGCTCAGGGGAGCACGATGATCTTACGCGCGAGATGCAGGATTACGTTATGCAATCCGGCGTGTATGGAAATCTTGAAAATAATATAGCGGTTGCGCAGGGCAACAAAAGCGGCATAGGCTATGCCTTGTCAAGGATATTTATGCCCTATGCAAAGCTTAAAAGATACTACCCCGTGCTGGATAAATACCCGATCCTGTTCCCGTTTTATCAGGTTGTAAGATGGGTGGAGTTTATTTTCAGGAAGGATAAAAGCAGGGCATTTGCAGAGCTTAAGCACAGCGGCAACGTTGATAAAGAAAAGCAAATGCGCCTTAAGTCTATGATGGATGAGCTTAAGCTTATATAATTTTACGTAATTGAAGGGAGATGCGGAGTATGAAAATTGCAGTAACCGGCTGCGCAGGCTTTATCGGTGCGAATTTCGTTAACTATTGGCTTGATAACTATCCTGCCGATACCGTTGTGGGTATCGATTGCCTTACGTACGCCGCTAATCTTGCCGCCTTGGCAGAGCTGAAGGCGCGCCCGAATTTCGTTTTTTATTCGGATAATATTTGCGACCGTGAGGCTATGGAAAGCATCTTTGCAAAAGAGGCGTGCGAGGTTATAGTTAATTTTGCAGCCGAAAGCCACGTGGATAGATCTATAGACAGCTCGGACGTGTTTATAAAAACAAACGTGCTCGGCACGGGCGTGCTGCTTGATATGGCAAAAAAGTACGGCGTGCGCCGCTTCCACCAGATCTCAACCGATGAGGTATACGGAGATCTGCCGCTTGAGAGCGATATCCGCTTTACTGAAAGCTCACCGCTTAAGCCAAGCTCACCCTATAGCGCCAGCAAGGCGGCTGCCGATATGCTTGCACTTTCTTATTGCAGAACGCACGGGCTTTCGGTTACCGTAAGCAGATGCGCAAACAATTACGGCAAATATCAGCACGTTGAAAAGCTTATACCCAAAACCGTTCATTACGCCCTTCGCCGCGAGATCTTCCCGATATACGGAGACGGTATGAACGTGCGCGAATGGATACACGTTACCGACCATATCACTGCCGTTGATGCCATAATAAGAAACGGCAGCTCGGGCGAGGTGTACAACGTGGGTACGGGTAAGCTTATCCGCAATATAGACCTTGTTGAGAATATTCTTTCATACCTCGGCTGCCCCCGCGATATGATAGCCTATACCTCGGACAGAAAGGGCCACGATCTCAAATACGCGCTTGACAGTACAAAGCTTACAACCGAGCTTGGTTGGCACCCGTGCAGAGATCTTGATGCGGATCTAACCGAAATTATAGATTGGTACGCGGCAAATCCGCCGCAATAAAGCCATACAGGATAACAAAGGGAGCCCAAAAGGATAGCGGCTCCTTTTGTTAACGAAAAAAGGAGAGAAAATGAATAAAATAACCGTATTTTGCTCCGGCAGCGGTGCGCTTGAGAGCTTTAAGAAAATCGCTTTGAAAAAGGTAAAGAACGTGTATTATTCGGATTGTGATTTCCATAACCTTTGCAGCGAGGAGCGCTGCCGTCTTGGCGGCGAGTCAAAGATCGTTCTTGCTACCTTTTCGCGCTTTGTCGGCAAAACCGTGGCGGACGTTAAAGGCAACAAAGCCTGCGGCATTACTGCCTTTGTTGATGGATTTATCGGTCGCATTGATGAGGCTGTAAACGTAGCAGAATATATCAAGCCCCTCCTTGAGGTGGCAGACGTGTTCTATTTTACCCATAACGAGAGGGATGCAGAGCGCCTCTTTGGATTACCTGTTGAGCTTTACAGATTAAGCTGATGCGCTTGGCTTCATCGCGACTTTGGCGCTCAGGACCAAGGATAATAAAATGGGCGAGGGGGCAGAGAAATGGAATTTGATTACGAGATAACAAGGGATAACGGGCAGATAAGCTACGGCATCGTTAACGGCAGCGAAAGCATTGTTTTTATCAAAGCGGGCGCCGGCGGCAGCCACACGGGATATGAGAATAAGTACGTACGTATGGCGCACGCCATACACAAAAACGACGGCTCTACCGTGATCTGCGCCTCAAACCCCTCCGATGCACTCTCGCGCGAGTATGACGGCGCCGTTTTGATGCAGCTCATTCGGTCTAAAGCTGCTGCCGATACCAAGCCCGTGTTAAGATTTATAGGCGTGTCTCGCGGCGCATTCTTCGGCTTGACAGAGCTTGCCGAATGCTTTGAGTTTAATAAGCTTTTGCTTATCAATATGCCCCTTATGATCAATTTTCACAAGGTGAAAAAAGCCCGTGCCATCTCTCGCGCCGTCTTCGTTTTCGGCTCCGCCGATCCCTCGGTGCCTTACGTGCCGTTCTTAAAAAGGCATACGGAAAATATAACCCTCATACAGGGCGCAAACCACAACTTCGAAGGCAAAACAGAAGACTTCATAAGCCTCTACAACCTAATTTGAGAGGGCAAATACGGCAAGAACCGTTGCACAAATGGGTGATGTTCTTTGCGGAGAATTTAAAAACGCCGCTATATGCAAGTATAGCATTTGACCGGCCAACTGCAAATGGACTAAGCCCAAATCTTTATAACGACAGAAAGAGCAAACACGCAAGACTAAATCTTGTATGTCTGCTCTTTTTTCGCTAGGCGGCGAGGGGCGAGAGCGCGGTGATGCGAAGGGGGAGAGGGAGGCTATAATTTTTGCACAAACGTGCATCTTTTTTGCTTTACGTAGTGCATTTTTTTAAAAAATGTGATATAATGGCTTTGTTAGACCGTAAAGGCTTATTTCGTTTTTAAGGAGACAGAGTATTATGACGCGTAGAGAGACTGTTATCGGCGCGTTGCGCCATCAGCAAACCGAGCATATACCTTATCACTTTGAATTTACCGCACAGGAAGAAGAGAAGGTGCTGAAGGATACTGATAGGGAAGAGTTTTATTCTCGGTACGGGGGCTATCTTCACTATTTCCAGTACTGGGGCTATCCTGCGGAGAACGCAGATCGCAAGGGGTACTTTACCGATGATTTCGGTGTAACGTGGAACCGCAGCGGCGCGGATAAGGATATCGGCGTAATAGATGAGCCGATCATCACCGAGCCCGATATATCCTTGTATCCTACGCCGTATCTTAACGAGGAGCGCATACGCGCGGAGTGTGAAAATCTGCTTGCTACAAAGGGGGACAGGTTCTGCTTTGCGGGCATCGGATTTTCAATGTTTGAGCGCTTGTGGAGCTACCTCGGTATGGAGGATGCCTTGGTTTATATGATCACCGATCCTGATTTTGTGGATGAGCTTTTAGATAAAATTCTTGAATTTAACCTTAAGGTTATCGACATATTTAACGAGTATCCATTTGACGGCATTTATTTCGGAGACGATTGGGGGCAGCAGAAGGGAATGATCATGGGTGCGCCGCTGTGGCGTAGATTCATCAAGCCCCGAATGGAGATCATGTACCGCCGCGCAAAGCAGAACGGCAAGTTCGTGCTGCAGCATTCCTGCGGAGATATTGAGGAGGTGTTCCCCGATCTTATTGAGATCGGCTTAGATTGCTATCAAACCGTACAGCCCGAGATCTACGATCTTAAGAAGATCAAGGCAGAATACGGAAGCCGCTTATGCTTTTGGGGAACTATCTCAACTCAGCAGGCTTTGCCGCACCTAACCGCTGCCGAGATAGAGCGCGTGATTTCCGATACCGTAGAGATAATGCACCGCGGCGGAGGCTTTATTCTTGCACCCACGCACGCCATACCGCAGGACGTTAGCGCGGAAAATATAATGGCTATGCTAAAGAGCTTTCAAAAATATTGATAGATCAGCCGATGGTGGTTAGCGGATAAAGCAAAGGGCGCATTTTATCTTTTATCGAGGTAAATAAAGGACAAACAAAAAAACACCTTGAATTATCCGCGCCGCCGTGGTATAATTAAATGTACAAGCATAACTGTAATGGAAGGAGACCTTTATGAACATACTTCATATGAAATACGCAGTTGAGGTTGCAAGGCTTGGCTCTCTGAACAAGGCGGCAGAATCGCTGATGATCGCACAGCCTAATATCAGCCGTTCTATCAAGGAGCTTGAATCCGATCTTGGAATTACGATCTTTCAAAGAAGTGCAAAAGGAATGGTTTTAACTCCCGACGGTGAGGAGTTTATGGAATATGCGCGTGATATTCTCCACCGCATCAATAAGATCGAGCAGTCTTACCGTGACGGCTCGCATAAAAAGCGTAAGTTTTCAATTTCCGTTCCCCGCGCGTGCTATATTTCTGCCGCAATGGCGGAATTTTCAAAAAATATCGGAGACAGTCCCGTAGAAATATACTATAAGGAAACCAATTCCAAAAAAACCGTAAAAAAGCTTTTGGAAAATGAATACAAGCTCGGCATCATTCGTTACTCCGATAACTACGATAAATACTACAAGGATATGCTTGAGGAAAAAGGGCTTTCTTATGAGCTTGTAGCAGAGTTTTCCTACGTTCTTCTTATGAGCCGCGATCATCCTCTTGCGGGGAAGGAAACGGTCACCTACGATGATCTTTCCGATTATATAGAGATCGCGCACGCGGATCCGTACGTTCCCACGCTTTCCATGTCCAAGGTGTTCCGCGAGGAGCTTCCCGATAAGGTGAACCAAAGAATATTTGTTTTTGAGCGTGCAAGCCAGTTTGATCTGCTCTCCGAAAATCCGAAGACCTTTATGTGGGTATCTCCCGCTTCGCAGCAGATACTCGATAGATATAATCTCGTTCAGCGTGTGTGCGAGGGTAATAAAAAGGTATACAGAGACGTGCTTATCTATCATAAAGGATATAAGCTTACAAGGCTTGATAAGGATTTCATTACCGCGCTTTGCAATGCAAGAAGAAGGTTTGTTAAGTAAAGCTGTGTAATAAGTATAATAAATTACTTTGTAATTATTGAAATATTGCTTAAAATATGATATAGTATAGAAGGTAACGAAAAAAGAGAGGTACTGTTATGCCGGCACACCTATCTTATCAATCACCTAAAACAGTACAATTACATAAAATGCGCAAGCAGTTTCGTCAAATTGATGAAACTGCTTATTTTTATTGATAAGGGTATTATCGATTATTGTTATATCGATATTCATAACGCGGTATAACATTTTAATTATTCCCAAGATAATAATAGTGTGTTAAAATATTAACAGTCTCGTGAGGAGGTGGCAAAATGAACGGATATTCTATCCCAAAGGCAACGCTTGGGCGGCTTCCGCAGTATCTTGAATATTTAAGAAGCTTACCTGAAATCCGCCGTACAATATCGGCAACGGCAATTGCACGGGCGTTATTGCTCGGTGACGTTCAGGTTCGCAAGGACCTTGCGGCTGTATCCGGCGCAGGCAAGCCAAAGATCGGCTATGAAACCGATAAGCTGATTGCTGACATTGAAAGCCATCTTGGATATGAGGGGCTGACAAATGCGGTTCTCGTTGGTGCAGGAAAGCTTGGCAGAGCACTTCTTGATTACGATGGCTTCGAGGATTTCGGAGTAAGGATCATTGCGGGCTTTGACTGTAATGAAACGGTGCTGAAGAAGGGCGCAAAGGATATACTGCCCATTCGGGATATAGGAGCTTATTGCAAGGAGCACGGCGTAAAGCTTGGCATTATCACGGTAGGCAGGGGCTCCGCGCAGGACGTTTGCGACAAGCTTGTGGAGTGCGGAATCGAAGCAATATGGAATTTCGCCCCCGTTACCTTAAAGGTGCCAAAGGGAATACTTCTTAAGCAAGAGAATTTAGCTTTGTCACTTGCATATCTTAACAATCAAATCAGTTAACAATTTTTAGGAGGACATAAAAAATGGAACTCAAAACCTATCAGATCGTAGACAGTGTGGAAGCACTGCACGGAGCGCTTGCTCGTGTAAGAGCGGCACAGAAGGTTTTTGCAACCTATACACAGGAGCAGGTTGACAAGATCTTCCTTGCAGCGGCATCCGCTGCAGACAAGGCAAGAATTTCTCTTGCAAAGCTTGCGGTTGAGGAAACCGGAATGGGCATCGTAGAGGATAAGGTGATCAAAAACCACTATGCTGCCGAGTATATTTACAACGCATACAAGGAAACCAAGACCTGCGGCGTGATCGAGGAGGACAAGGCATTCGGCATCAGAAAGATCGCAGAGCCTATCGGTGTTGTTGCTGCCGTTATCCCCACAACAAACCCCACCTCCACCGCAATATTCAAGTGCTTGCTTGCACTCAAAACCCGTAATGCTATTATCATCAGCCCTCACCCCCGTGCAAAGAATGCAACTATTGCAGCAGCAAAGCTCGTTCTTGAAGCAGCGGTAGCGGCAGGCGCACCCGAAGGAATCATCGATTGGATAGACGTTCCTTCTCTTGATATGACCAATACCGTAATGAAGGAAGCGGATATCATCCTTGCTACCGGTGGCCCCGGAATGGTTAAGGCTGCTTATTCCAGCGGTAAACCCGCTCTCGGTGTTGGCGCAGGTAACACTCCTGCAATCATTGACGATA
>JAZRLU010000399.1:0-2588 GCA_045647045.1 Eubacteriales bacterium | reverse complement strand
GTTACGTCCGGTGGGAAGATAAGTCTGTATTCCTCGTGCACGGCAACCGCGGCATTCTCCCACCAAAGGAAGCTGTGCCTGCTTTCGGTTCTGTTAGTTACTATAACACGAGTTTCAAAATAGGACGCATCGGGGCGAAGAACTATGCCCACCATACCCTTTGTACGGTCTGCGGGGGAATGCTCGGAGAGCCATACGACAGCGCTTCCGTCATCGAGAAGCTCGGTATCGTAATCAAGGGGCATAAGTGTTGAGGGGCGGTGGTGGAAGGGCCAGTTAAATTCAAGACCGCCCGAGGTCCAAGGACCGTAAGCACCGATCATTGCAGGCTTTATAACGTGCTGGCGGTAAAGGAAATCGTAGCCCGTTATTTTATCGTACGCCTCGCATATTCTGCCGCCAAGCTCGGGCAGAACACCTACTCTTATATAATCGTTTTCAAGCGTGATAAGGGTCCATTCCTTATCTATCTTTTTATCTATAGTAACTCCCGAGGTTGCCCTTGCGGGATAGGGGTTACCCGTGGTACCCTGATGATTTGCGGTTTCGGAAAACATCGGCATCTCTTCGGGTTCAAGGAAGGGATACGTAGGAATTATTACGCGCTCTACGCGCAGATCTACTTTCTTTGAAGCGTTACCCATAGTGAAGTCCTCTTTTTTGTTTATTAGTATAGCAAAGCTATACCTCACCTCAAATTATATAACATTACCGCTTATCTTTCAAGAGTTGATTTTATTATTTTTTGTATTATTTTCTACTTTTGTAAAAAATATTGACATTTTCCGTGTGTGTGCTATAATAAATACAAAAAGATAAGGAGTTATCAATGCGTCTGCAATATGATCTTGAAAAGCTTGAGTGCGCGATGTACGACTTCAACCGCGCAACCAACGTATCGATAACGCTGTTCGATACCGATATGCATCCTATAACGCACCGCGGTATAGGCTCCGGGCGCTACTGTGCGCTTATTGCGAAAACGAAGGATGGCAGGCACATATGCGCCAGATCAAACCGTGAGCTTATCGAAGAATGCCGCAAGAAAAAAGCACTTGTACGCCACATATGCGGTGCAGGGCTTTTAGATATCGCGATCCCCCTTTTGCACCGTGATAACGTGATGGGATTTCTTATGCTCGGGCAAATACGTATGAGCGAAAAGATGCCTAAATCAGCCCTCGCCCCCTTAAATAACAGCGCTATACTCGAGGAATGCTATGCTTCCCTGCCCCTTTATACAGACGATACCGTAAAATCCGTAATAAACATAGCGTCTATGCTTACAAAGTATATAATGCTTGAAAATATGGTAAAGCCAAGAAAAAAGGACAGCGCATCGCTTATTTCAGACTTTGTAGAGAAGAATCTTACAAGCCGCATTTCGGCACAAACCGTAGCAAGCGCCCTTGGATTATCGGTAAGCGGAGTATACAAGGCTATGCACGGAGCCTTTGGAACAACGCTTGGCGAATACGTAAAGGAAAGACGTATAGCACGCGCGATAGCTTTGCTTGATGAGGGCGAGCTTTCCGTAGAAGAGGTATCGTACGCCGTGGGATTTTCCGATGCGGCATATTTCAGCCGTTGCTTTAAAGCAGAAATGGGAAAATCTCCGATAAAATATAAAAAGGAAAAGATATAAGGAAACGGCAGAGGTGCTTTTTTGACCTCTGCCGCTGTATTTTATTAGCTTTACGGTTTAATTAAGTAAAAAACAAACTTTTATGCACGTATTTGCTCAGCCCATAACGCGCATACCATCGATCAGCATATTGATAAATTCCTCCGAAAGCTCCTCGCAAGAATTAATATATGCGAATGATTTTCCGTTATAATAAAGGGTGTAGCTATAGCTTCTGTCGGTGTTTTTTTCACCTGTAAACGAAATTAAGTCGCGCTGATAATCGTGGGGGATCAATCCTGTAGTTTCTAACATTGGCGCCAAAAGCGGATCGTTTTTGATAGCTTCCAACGTTTTATAAAAATTTCCTACCGTTTCAAAAAGCGCGGGATACGTATGCTTTTCCCAAGCCATCATATTTACAAAGGGTTGCATTTCCATACCCGAGGAATGCTTTTGCGGATCACGGTATATTACGGATGAAAAAACGCAAGTACCGTTTGAGCCGGTCGCATAATCAATATCAACGGCTGCTTTATTATCCGTCATATATGTTTCACATTGCGCCCGTGACATAGCACCATAAAATACCCAAACCTGCATATAATCGTCACTTTGTAAATCAAAACCGATGCATTGGCTTATCAGTGGATCTATGCCTCGCTGTTTTAGCGCGGTAACAAATGACTGCAGCTCATCAAAGGAATAAAAGAGCTTATACACGCTATAAGAATTAACGTAATAATCGGGTGCCCCATCATACGGTAACACGGGGATATCCGCAACGTCCTCAACTATGACAAAATTCTTTTTAACACCGCTGTTTTCATCGGAATTTTCATTGCCATTATCTATTCCGTCGTTGGTATCGCCGTTAGTGCCTTCTCCGTCCGTCGGTGTATCGGCACCGTCGTTCGGTACGTCATTTGGCGTGCAGGAGACAAGTGCAAGTGATACGATAAGT
>JAZRLU010000398.1:0-3850 GCA_045647045.1 Eubacteriales bacterium | reverse complement strand
ATTGAGGATATGATCGCCATCGACCTTGACGGCTCTGTCCGTAACTTCACCAAGAGCCCAAAGCAGCTTATGGAGATATAATCAAAGTAGCTTTTATATCAAATCAAAAAACGCTTACCGCTTTCTGCGGTAAGCTTTTTTTGCATATCTCCGTCCCCAACTATCATTATACGGTAGTCGGGGTGCTTTTTTGCGATCCTTGGCGCGATATCAATAAGCATAAATGCCGTTGCGGCTCTGTCACGGTCCGTGCGCGATACGTGCAGTATTATCCTCTCTCGCACCCTGCTGCCGCCTGTATCGGTTGGGTAAACGGCGTTCCTTGTAACAAGCACCCGCTCGCTTGGCACTCGGTATTTTTTTATAAGATGCTCCTTTATATCCTCGCTTACGGCAAGCGCTGAATCTCCGAAATAGCTTACCGCACCGTAGGGGAATGTCGGGAAATCAAGATGTGCAGTAACCGCTATCGGCGGATACGTGCCCCTGCCGCGTATGCTTTTAGCTATAAATGCCGTAAACCGCGTATGGGCGTGCACCACGTCGCACTCGCGCATATGTTGCGCAACCGTCTGCTTCACGCGCAGCACGGATATCGGATCGCGCGCATCGGCAGGGGCATATACGCACCTTATCCCTAAGGCAATCAGGCTTTTTGTGTAAGCCCCGGTTGCCGATATAACGGTAACGCTGTGCCCAAGTGCCACAAGCTCTCGCGCAAGCGTTACTATGTGCGTTTCAGCTCCGCCTATCCCCATTTTATCTGCAAGCATCAAAATTTTCATTTCTCACACCTCCGTTAATATGTACCCTTATAAAACGGAGTCTTGTGCGCGTATAAAAAAAGCCCCTGCCGATCCTTCAAAAAACTTGACAATGGCAGGGAGTTCTTGTATAATAGTTACAGTTGAAGATGACGTGAGCTGAGTTGGTCCTTATAAGTGGTCCCATCGGTATCGGCGGCACGGCACGGTTGTGCCGATCAAACGATCACGGTATCGTCACCGTCGGTAGTCTCAAGAGTATCGCGTACCGCGTACTGAACGTGGTAAGCATCGATAACCGCGGCTTCAAGCTCTGCTCTGAATTCGGAGTTGATGGGGTGTACAACGTCTCTGTAAGTACCGTCGGGATTCTTTCTTGAAGGCATAACGATAAAGTATCTGTCTCTTGCGTTGATAACCTTTATGTCGTGAACTGCAAGGCAGCCGTCAAAGGTAACCGAAACAACGGCCTTCATGGGACCCTCGTCGAAGAATTTTCTTATCTTGATATCGGTAATTTGCATAAGATCTTTCCTTTCCGTAAAATAAACCCGATTGCTATAGGTTGAACCTTTTTTCATCGTGTGAGTATATTATATATTGCGAATATAAAAAATATTCAATGCGCTTTTAAACTTACGATGAATAATAAGTAGATTTTAGATGAACGATCTATGAACAATTTACTAACAAAGAGGGTATATGGAGATATTTTATCACTCTGTGCCGGAAATTGAAAAAACGGCAGAGACGTTGAAGGAAAAGGATCTTCGGCTTTACTTTATAGGTATCGGCGGCGTGTCAATGTCATCTCTTGCGCTCTATATGAAAAGGCGCGGTGCCGGGATTTTCGGCAGCGATATACGCCGGGGGGCAGAAACGGATATGCTCTCCGCTGAGGGAATAAAGGTCTTTCCTAAGCATAACGCGGATAATATATCGCTTTGTATGCCGCACGCGGTAATATATTCACTTGCAATAGATAAAGAAAATCCGGAGTATCGCCGTGCTGTTGAGCTTGGGATAACGCTTATACCGCGCGCCCTTTTGCTCGGCGCCTTGGTACACGGTATAAAAAACTCTTATGCGGTAAGCGGCAGCCACGGTAAAAGCACTACCGTAGCTATGATGGCACGCATATTCACGCTTGCAGGTAAAGATCCCACAGTTTTCTGCGGTGCGGATCTTGGGCAGGGCAAAGGAGTGTTATTCGGCTCTGACGAGTATATTATAACAGAGGCGTGCGAATACGGCGGCTCGTTTCTTGACATACGCGCAGGCGTGCGCGTTTTCCTCAATCTTGAGCTTGATCATACCGATTGCTACAAGGGCACGGATGAGCTTTGCGAAGCCTTTTTGCGTGCCGCATCGGATGCGGAGCGCGTTATCATAAATTCGGATGATGAAAATCTTTGCCGCATCCTTCCGCATATTAAAGTGCCCACGCTAACCTTTTCTGCGGTCGGGCAGGCTGATTACACTTACCGTTCATCACCCGCTGCGGACGGAATGCGCGATCTTGCCGTTTACCTTGGAGATCGGCAGCTGTTTTGCACGCGCCTTGCCGTTGCAGGTGCGCATAATGCATCAAATGCTGCTGCCGCGGCAATAGCCGCCCATACCGCGGGGATAGATCCTGCTATCATAGCGCGCTCGCTTTCGGGCTTTTGCGGCATAGGCAGGCGGCTTGAATACTTAAAGGATATATGCGGATGCGCGGTATACTACGATTATGCCCACCATCCAACCGAGATCGCCGCATTGCGGCAGGCGCTTTGCGATATGGGAAAATGCCGCATCGGTGCGGTGTTTGCGCCTCATACCTATTCGCGCACGGAATACTTTTTTGATAGCTTTGCAAATGAGCTTGCGCTTTTTGACCGCGCTTTTATAACGGAGATATACGCCGCGCGTGAGTCTGTGCGCACCGATATCACCAACCTCCTGCTTGCGGAAAGGATAAATTCCAAAGGCGGAAGTGCCACTGTGGCAAATATCGGTGAGATCTTAAAATATATGATGGAAAATAAGCCCGATGCGCTCGTCCTCGTAGGCGCCGGAGAGCTTGAAAAAATAAAGAAAGCCATAGAGGTATACTAAATGAAAAAAACCGTCATAGTAATAGCTGTAGCTTTACTCTTTGTTGCAATCGGTGCGATAGCCGTAACGTCTGCCCTCTATACCTTTGATCACGGTGACGTTGAGATACTTACCGCGCAAAAGCTTGATATCACTACAACGGATAGACTTGAGATGTCCGTGGATTTCTTCGTACGTAAGGAAACCGTTGATTATCTTGAACAAAATGCAGACACCTTTAAGATATTCGCAATTGCCCGCGATTATGACGAGAATATGGGCGAGTTCAATGAAAACAGCGGTCCTGCACTTACCCCTGCGCTTGTAGGCACGGAGGAAATAAACGGCCTTGTGTATAACGTATACAGATTAAGCTTCGGCGTTATTATGCCCGATAAATATATGCAGCCCATCACCTACCGCGCGTTTATATCCTACAAAATGGCGAGCAAGAGCTACGTTGTAAGCTCCGAGTATTCGGTGGAGAAAAACGTGGTAGTTCCTTACGATGCGGTGTTCGAGGCATACTGTGACAGAAGCGATACTGTGACCGATGAGTACCCCTACTCTGCAGGTGACGGTACTTATACCGCTATGAAGGATATCTATACCGCAACTAAAATACTTACCTCTTATACCTATATAGAGATAACCGACGGTAAGGCGGTAAATATAAAGGAAAACGGTATCTACAAATCCCCTATAGATCAGGAATACTTTGACGGTGTGCTTACTCTCTATATAAACGGCTCGGATATCCCGGAGTGGATGATAGAAAAGCTTTACGTAAACGGTGAGGAGCGATATTTCGAAATTTATGAAGGAAAGATAAAGCTGGTGGTTTGATATGGAAAAGCTACTTATAAGCGCTTGCATGCTCGGTGTGGCATCGAGGTATGACGGCAGATCCAAATGCGTGCTGCCGCAGGACGTTATAGAGCGCCTTATGCAAAAATATCAGATCATCCCCTTTTGCCCCGAAATATACGGCGGCTTACCCACCCCTC
>JAZRLU010000397.1:0-1874 GCA_045647045.1 Eubacteriales bacterium | reverse complement strand
TCTATCTCTGTGGGATGGTTATGCGTTTCGTTCTTGAAAAGAAGAAGCCAAGGCTCGCTCTTTCCGTCAACCTCGATCTCGATCTTAACCGTGCAGGCATTGATCTCCTCGGATTCATCAAGCTTCGGAAGCTTGCCGTTTACCTTAAGATATCTTGTTGCAAGGGTTGCAATATCCATAAGGTTCTGGGGCTTGGTTCTGCCAAGCTCTGCTCTTGCGGCAAGGTAGCTGTTGTATGCGTCCTCAAGAAGCTTATCCTCAAACTTAACGCTGTCTATCGTAGTAAGGAAGGTCGTGTGTCTGCAGTGATCCGACCAATAGGTGTCTATCATACGGATCTCCGTGATAGTGGGGCATCTGCCTTCGGTCTTAAAGTAGCTCTGGCAGAAGGTTATATCGTCGATATCCATAGCAAGACCGAGGGATGCAACGAGATCTGCAAGACCGTCACGGTCAAGCTCGTTAAAGCCGTCAAGCACGGCAACCTCGGTGGGGATATCGTAGCTCATAGCAAGAGTTTCGGGCAGCTCAAGCGATGCCTCTCTTGCCTCTACGGGGTTGATAACGTATTTCTTGATCTCCGCAAGCTCTGCCTCGGTGATGCTGCCGCCAAGAAGGTAAACTCTTGCGGTTCTTACCGTGGGGCGCTCGTCACAGGACATTATCTGTATGCACTGTGCCGCGGAGTCTGCACGCTGATCGAACTGACCGGGAAGGTACTCAACCGCAAAGGCGGTGTATCCCTCGGTGTCGATGCTTTCGGTTGCAATATCAAGCTGAGGCTCGGAGAATACGGTTCCTATAGCCTCGCGGAAAAGCTTTTCGCTAATGTTGTCCGCGTCGTAGCGGTTAAGTATTCTGAGTTCCGTAAGAGAGCTTATTCCGAGAAGGGTACGTACCTCGGAGAGTAGGGAGCGTGCCTCGTTTGCAAGCTCCGGCTTCTTCTCAACGTATATTCTGTATACCATTGTCAGTCTGTCTCCTTTGCCATAAGTGCTCTTTTACCTATATCGCGGCGGTAAAAGGCATTTTCAAAGTGTATTTTTTCAACGATACCGTAAGCACCGTCGATAGCGTCCTTAAGATTCTCGGCACAATAGGTTGCGCCAAGAACTCTGCCGCCTGCGGTAACTATGCCGCCGCCCGCATTCTTCGCCGCGCCCGCAACGTAAACGTTGTCTCTCACGTCCTCGGGTACGGTGATCTCAAAGCCGCGCTCGTAGTGTCCGGGATATCCGTTCGATGCCATAATTACGCAGCACGCGCATCCGTCACCGAATACAACGTCCTCTGCGGTAAGAGTACCGTTTGTGGTCTTTTGCATAACGGTAAGAAGGTCGCTCTTAAGAAGGGGAAGAACTACCTGCGTTTCGGGATCGCCGAAGCGGCAGTTGTACTCTATTACCTTAGGGCCGTCACGCGTGATCATAAGACCAAAGTAAAGGCAGCCGCGGAAGGTCCTGCCCTCTGCCTCCATAGCGCGGATAGTGGGCACAAAAATGCGCTCCATGCACTCGCGTGCTACAGCATCGGTGTAATAGGGGTTAGGCGCAACTGTGCCCATACCGCCCGTGTTAAGTCCCTTGTCACCGTCAAGCGCTCTTTTGTGATCCTGGCTTGATACCATGGGCACAACGGTCTTACCGTCGGTAAAGGAAAGCACGGATACCTCGGGTCCTTCAAGGAACTCCTCGATAACAACGCGGCTTCCGCTCTCGCCAAAGACCTTATCGCACATCATTTCCTTGACGGCTGCCTCGGCTTCCTCAAAGCTCTGCGCGATCACCACGCCCTTGCCGAGCGCCAGGCCGTCGGCCTTGATTACGGCGGGGTAGCTTTGCTTTTCAAGGTAGGCGATCGCCTTGTCAGGGTCG
>JAZRLU010000396.1:0-2793 GCA_045647045.1 Eubacteriales bacterium | reverse complement strand
AAGCATTAAAAGAATAGTGATTGTTTTTTTCATAATACATAGCCTCCTAAAATCTATTCACCAATATAGGTGCATATATATTATAACATTTTGCGGTAATTTTGTCAATTATTTCCGCGTGCGCTTTTTTCGGTACTTTTAACAACAATTTTTCTTTGTTTTGTGCAATTTTAATATTTTTTCTTGCATATGCCGAGTTTTGCCGAATATCCAAAATGCTTAACGCACGGCACTACGGCAACGTAATACGCAAAAAAGGCGTACGGGCAAGCTCGCCCGTACGCCTCTCGTTACATTTAACGTTATTAAGCCTGATTTGCGTTGAATTGCCGATGCGGTAATATTTTAACCGTACGCAATTGCTGCCTTTGCCCTTTACTCCACGTCAAGATAACGGTTAGCCTGCGTGGTAAACAAGCGGTGATACCTGCCCTCAAGCGCCATAAGCTCGTGATGTGTACCCATTTCAACAAGCTTACCGCCTTCAAGCACGATTATTTTGCCTGCGGTGGTTGCACCGGAGAGGCGGTGAGATACGAAGATACTGAGCTTACCCTCGGAAAGCTCGGAGAACTGATTGAATACCTCTTGTTCTGCCAAGGGATCGAGGGATGCGGTGGGCTCGTCCATAATAAGTATCTCCGAGGTGTTATAGAACGCCCTTGCGATCGAAAGCTTTTGCCACTGACCGCCCGAAAGCTCTATGCCGTTTTCCTCAAACATTCTTGTAAGGGGCGTTTCATATCCCGAGGGGAGCTCGGAAATGAAGGCTGCGGCATTGCCGCGCTCTGCCGCCTCTGTTATGCCCTCGCCGCTGTCCTCTCTATCAATGTCTCCAAAGCGGATATTCTCCGATACGGTATCGGCATACTTGCCAAAATCCTGGAATATGATACCGTATATAGAATAAAGCTCCTTAACGTCATACTCGCGGATATCGTGACCGTCCAGCAATATAACGCCCTCGGTAGGATCGTAAAGACGCATTACAAGCTTTAAAAGCGTTGATTTACCCGCGCCGTTAAGACCTACGAGTATAACTCCCTCGCCCGTGGTAAGGGTAAGATTTATATCGGAGAGCACCTTTTTATCCGTGCCGGGATAGCTGAAGGATACTCCGCGGAATTCTATGGTGTGCTTGCCCGAATGGTCTATGGGGCGCGCAGGCTCTACCGTAGGAACGATCTCGGATTTTTCCTTCATAAAGTCAAGCATATTTTCAATAAACAGCGTACCCTCATATATAGTGGCGGTAGCTGTAACTATCGTGCTTACGTGTGTGGTAATTGAGGTAAGCGCACCCGTATAGAGCGAATAATCACCTATAAGACCGGTGCCGAACACTACCTTATAAGCCACGTATACGAAAAGCGCACCCGAGGCAAGCACGTATATAAGGCTTACCGCAAGCTGCATAAGGCACTCGCGCACGATGATCTTTTTTAAACCCTTATAATATCCGCGGAATGCGGCATTATACTTTTCCGTAAAGGTATCGCCAAGACCGAGTATCTTGATTTCCTTTGCGTGATCCTTATTCGTCATAATAGACGAGTAGTACTGCATACGGCGCCTATCGTTGGAGTGGCGGCGTATATATTTGAAATTCTTGTTTCTGAAATAGTAATTTACTATCGCGCCGGGAACGGATGCAAGAATTATCACAAGCGGTGCTATTGGGTTAAGCGTTGCAAGAACAACGATAAATGACACTACGCTTATAACTCCGCTTATTACGTTGAAGGTGGCGGAAAGTATGTGTATCGGGCGCATGCCTGCCTCGCGGTTGGCATTTTCAAGGCGCTCGTAAAAGGCGGGATCGTCATATGAGCGCTGATCGACCGTTTTTGCCTTGCCTATTATCTTCAGCTTTATATGGTTTACCACAAGCTCGCCTGCAATGGAGGTCACCATAGAGTTTACCCTTGTGAGCACCCTCTTTGCAAACATATACACCATTTGCATAACAAGCAATACCATTATCGGTGCAAGCACGCCGAAAATATCGTTTACCGGCTCGGAGCGATCAAGCGCTCCGTTTGTTATGTATGCGGAAATTCCGTTCATAAGATCGCGCGTTATGTAGGATCCTATTACCGGCAAAAGACCGTCTACCACGCACAAAAGACACATTGCTATAAGTATCAGCGGCGAGGTTTCCCAAACAAGACCGATTATATACCAAAGGCGTGAAATAAGTCCGCCTGCACGGCGCAAAAGATAGCGCGGCACTTCCTTTATACCGTTAGGATGCGGTATACCGTCATCAGGACGCTTTGGCGGTGCTTTCATTTCGAATGCCAAAAGATCATCTCCTTTTTGAAATTTCTCTTTTTATTTTATCACAACGGGCGCGCGATTTCAAGGCTTTGCGAGATTTTTCCGAAAAAGCGGTACGAAAAAAGGGATAGGTGAGTATAATAACACTGTACAGCTTGACATAAGGGGTGCTTATGACAATCAATGCAAAAATGCACCAATATCGGCAAAAGAGGGAGGAAACGATATGCGAATACCCAATGCGGGGGAGATTTTTTCACCTTCAAGCACACTTACTGTGGGACTTTTTTCGGAAAACGAAGCCCCGTATCTTGTTCTAACACGCCTTAAGGAGTACATTTTAAGCCTTATTGAGACACTTGGGGATGATTATACGGTAAAAGACGGCGTTGCCATAGCCAACGATGCCAAAATTGAGGACGGTGCATATCTGCACGCGCCTGCAATAATCGGGCACGGCAGCATTATACGGCACGGTGCCTATATACGCGGCTCTGTGCTGATAGCGGAGGG
>JAZRLU010000395.1:0-1626 GCA_045647045.1 Eubacteriales bacterium | reverse complement strand
GATCCTCCGTATTATAGACGGTAAGGTGTGGGCGGCGGGTACACCGTGGCGCGGTAAGGAAGGCTACGGCGTAAACGAGATGCTTCCGCTTGGCGGCATCGCTTTCCTTGAGCGGGCAGAGAACAACAGCTGTGAGCCCTTGTCACCGTCCGGGGCAACAGTTCCGTTTGTATCCCAGCTTTATATACCGAAATCGCCCTCCTCTGCGGCAAGGGCACTTATGCTTACCAACAAAATAATAACTACCGTTCCCCTGTTCCGTCTCGGCGTGAATATGGAGCCCGAGGCAGCACACGTTGCCTTCAGGGCGCTTGTGGGCGATCGGAAGATATAAAAAGAAAGGATTTTAACGAAATGGAAAATCAGAAGAAGGAAAAAGAAATTACCTTAACGTATCTTCTCGGCATACTTAAGAAGAGCGTCATCGTAATGGTAATAGCGGCTATAATAGCAGCATCACTTGCGGCGGGCTACGCTATACTTATAGAAAAGCCGAGATATCAGGTAACGGCAACCTGCTGGGTAAACAATACCTCTGCAAATTACGATTATACCTCGCAGGCACAGACCTCTGCGGCGATCTCGCTTGCATCAAGCTGCGTTGAGCTTGTATCGGCAGATCTCCCCGTACGTACCGCGGTTCGTGAGGGCGAGCTTGTAGAAAAGCTCGGATATGAGAATGAGAACGAGTGCGTTAACGCGATCAGGCGTACTATCACCGCACATAAGGCATCCGAGAATACTATGATATTCTATATGACCGTAACTACCTACAACCCCGAGGATACCTATCATATCATGACCTCGCTTCAGAAGGTAATGCCCGGCGTGCTTGAGGATATCAGCGGACTTCTTGAGAACAAGAACAATGCTCCCATGATCACCGTTATCAGCGGTGCAAATGACGTAAGTGACGTTTCTGTTGTTAAGTCCTCGCCCATAAAGCTCGGTGCTATCGCGGCAGCGATTGCAGCTGTTGTAGTATTCGTTATTTACTTCGTGATCTCCATTTTCGATATTTCCATATATGGCGAGAGCACGATCAAGGATAACTTCAGCTACCCCGTTGTAGGTAATATCCCCAACTGGGTAAAGGAGGGTGAGCAAAGAAGCAGGCGCAGATCTCGCTCCGGCAGCTCTCGCGGAATTGTGGAAAGAAATTACGATGAAAAGCTTCTTTCCGATTCCTCGCCCTTCTTCCTTACAGAGGCGTTCAACGCTTTGCGTACAAACGTTATCTACTCTGCCGTAGCAGCAAAGAATCCCGTATTTGCGGTTACAAGTGATATTGCAGGTGCAGGTAAGACCGTTACCTCCGCAAACCTTGCTATTGCACTCTCTAACCTCGGCAAAAAGGTTCTTTTCGTAGAGTGCGATATGAGATGCCCCGCATTTGCAAAGCTCTTTGGTAAGAAGGCAGAGGCAGGACTTTCGGAGCTCCTTGCAGGCATCGTTATCGATAGCAACGACGTTGTTGTAAAGCTTGGCTACGAGAACCTTGACGTTATATTCGGCGGTAAGATTCCCCCCAACCCCTCGGAGCTTCTTTCGGGCTATAGAATGGCAGAGCTTATCGAGCAGTGGAAGAATACCTACGATTACGTTATTCTTGATACTCCCCCCGTT
>JAZRLU010000394.1:0-3476 GCA_045647045.1 Eubacteriales bacterium | reverse complement strand
ATACGACCGGGAGCTTCAATGTTCATCTTTACCTTATCCTTGTGAAGGACCTCTACCTCGAATACCTCGGTATGGTACTGTGTTACAGCAATTACGGTTACTGTTTTGTTTGCAATTATACCCTTGATCTCGCCGTCCTCGGGCTTGATGTTGATATAGTTGTTTGTTTTATCGTAGATATAGGTTATCTCGCCTGCAAACTCGGAGTTTGAGAATACGGGAGAAAATGCGGCGTTATAGCCTCTTACAACAAGCACGTCATCTATAGTAAGAGTTCCGTAGTCCTTAACGCTTACGGGGATCTCAAACGTGAGCGCACCTGCGCTTGCCGTAAGGGTTGCACCCTCTGTAACAGCGCTTGCAACAAGCTTGCCGTTTTCAACTGCGATACCGCTGCCGTTTACCGTGTAGGTGATATTGCTTACGTTAGCGCCGTTTGTTACGGTTGCGGGAAGTGCTATACCGGTGCCAAGATTAAGAGTTATAGGAGAGAGTGCAAATGCAAGCGCCTGCTCCTGAGGTACATCGGTGCTTGCCGGGGTGGAAGCAGCATAGGTCTCTGCTACCTTTACGGCGAGCGTAGCATTAAAGCCATCTGCGGTTACGGTAAGAGTGCCATTACCTACAGCGGGAGCAATAAGCATACCGCGATCTACAATAAGATTACCGCTTACGGTATAGGTAAGAGCCTTTTGCGTGCCGTTGTCAACGATGCTTGTAGGAAGAACGTATCCTTCACCGAGAACCATTGTGATGCCGCCGAGAGTAAGAGACGTGCCCTGCTCCTCTATGGGATCATCATCTGTATTACCGTCACCTGTGTTACCGTCACCTGTATTGTCACCGCCGGGAGTGTTACCGGTGTTATCATCGCCTGTGTTGTCATCACCGCCGGGGGTGTTGCCCGTGTTATCGTCACCCGTGTTGTCATCATTGCCGGTATTATCGTCATTGCCGGGGGTATTGTCATCACCCGGAGTGTTGTCACCGGTATTATCACCCGTATTGTCACCGGGGGTATTATCATCGTTTTCACCACCCTGGGTGTTATCGTCTGTGTTACCGTTATCGGGCGTATTATCACCGTCATTTACGTCGCCACTCGGAGTGTCGGACGTATTACACGATACGAAAAGACAAAGCGAAAGCGAAAGTATAAGGATAATTACTAAAGCAATCTTTTTCATTTTGCAGCTCCTTTTAATTATTCGATATTCTATTTTAACACACGCGCGCGGAAAAATCAATAGGTCTTTGAGCATAATGATCAATTTTTGAGCTACCTATTGCAAACGGATATACGCTATGTTATAATAAAGTAGTGGAAACTAACAAAACAATTGGAGATCTATATGAAAAAGGCTGTGTACCTGTTTTGCACAAAGCTTTGGCTGTATCTTACCGAAATACCTGCCATAGCATTACTTGTATTCGCTATATGCTATAACGACACCTCAAAGGAGCCAATGGGGCTTTACCCCCTGATAATAGCATCTGCCGCTGCCGCGGTCTTTATATTCGTATATCTTTTCAGATTTATATCTATCGATAACGACGAGATAAGATATCACGGAATTTTTACATCACGCGACAAAGACTTTATCAAAGCGGAAAGAACGCTTGTTGTAACCCTTAAGCCCTTTAACAATATGAAGCTTGAGCTTTACGGCGATGCGGGAGAAACTCCACCCTTTGATTGGATGAAGCCCGAGGACGTGCAGTACCGCGACGTATGCTACTTTACCGGCAGAGCTATCGGCGGCAAGAATGCTGCAAAGCGCATTGCAAGCTATTTTACCGTGCCCGAGAGCGAGCTTGACGGTATCCTTACGCACGGATACAACTTTGAAAATGAGACTGTGAAGGTTACGACCGAGAAGAAGAACGAGGTTACAGAGCTTCGTATATACTTTAAAATTACAATTATGTGAGGTAAAACATGAACACAAGGCTCTATGATTTTTATATTAAAGACAGATCCTATCGAGAACTCTTTAGAAAAGAACCTTATGCCGATATGGCAAAAGAATTTTCCGCTCTCGGATTATCCGACGAGGAGCGCCTTTGCCGCCGCTTTGAGCTGCTTTGCGAGGCAGAGGTAGCACACATTCAGGATTTTGAGCAGATTGTTTTTGTAAGAACTAACAAATACGTGCCCGATTGCTTTACCGAGGCTGAGTGGCGCGTACGCAGAGAGAACAATTATATTCACGAAAACGGATACGTATCAAATCTTTGCCCCAACTATGCAAGAGTTATAGAAAGCGGTCTTCTTGCCGTGCGCGAGGGTGCCGATGAATACGGCAAGCGAGTTATTGATGCCGCACTCTCTGTTTGTGACAAATATCTTGAAGAAGCAAAGAGACAAAACCGCACGGATCTCGTTGAAATATTGACACGGGTGCCACGCTTTGGCGCAAGAAGCTTCCGCGAGGCGCTGCAGGCATTCCGTATTCTCCACTTCTTCTTATGGCTTGAGGGCGACTACCACAACACGGTAGGAAGATTTGACCAATATATGTACCCCTACTTTATTGCCGACATAAACAGCGGTGTGCTGACACGTGAAAGCGCACTTGAGCTTATTGAGGACTTCTTTATTTCCTTCAACAAGGACTCGGACATTTACACCGGCGTTCAGCAGGGTGACAACGGTCAGAGCCTTGTGCTTGGCGGAACGGACGCCTGCGGTAACGATTGCTTTAACCTGCTCTCCGAGCTTTGCCTTATCGCATCCGAGGAGCTTAAGCTTATCGACCCCAAGATCAATATGCGCGTTAGCAGCAAGACTCCGCTTTCCGTTTTTGAGAGCTGCACGCTTCTTACACGCGCAGGCCTCGGCTTCCCCCAATACTCAAACGATGACGTTGTTATCCCCGCGCTTATCGCATACGGCTATGCGCCCGAGGATGCGGTAAATTACGTGGTTGCGGCGTGCTGGGAGTTCATTATCCCCGGAGTTGGTAACGATATTGCAAACATAGGTGCACTTAACCTGCCCGCTATTGCAGATAAGGCTATACGCTCTATCCCCGAGGATACGACCGACTTTAACGTGCTTCTTGACGCTACGAAGCGCGAGATACAGAAGGAATGCGACAGCATACATAACGGCATCGGTAACGTTCTCGTTACCCCCTCTCATTTCCTTGATCTGTTAAGAGACGGCAAGAAGTATAACAACTTCGGTATTCACGGCTCGGGTATTGCGAGCGCGGCAGATGCTCTTTACTCCGTTAAGAAAAACGTATTTGACAGCGGCAGCATTACGCTTGGCGAGCTTAAGCGCGCCCTTGACTGTAATTTTGAGGGCTACGAAGAGCTTATGCACAAGCTTAGATTTGAAACCGAGAAGATGGGCCAGGGACATAGCGAGACGGATGCGCTTGCAGGCTTTGTAATGGGCGCATTTGCAGATGCGCTTGAGGGCAAAACGAACTGCCTTGGCGGCGTATACAGAAGTCGGATCGTAGCCA
>JAZRLU010000393.1:0-2138 GCA_045647045.1 Eubacteriales bacterium | reverse complement strand
AAGGCAGGACCTGCAGCGGTGGAGCATACGGATATATTACCGCCGCGCACAAGCGCCATCTCACCGTTTGTGCCTATATCGGCAAGCATTACGGTGTCCGCTTCATCATTAGCGGTTGCAAGCAATGCACACACGGTATCTGCGCCTACAAAGGCGGAAATACACGGAGCAAGATACACGGGGGTAGTCAAGGAAAGATTATCTATATTAAGATCCCCTGCGGTAACCGTTTCACCGAAAAGGCGCTTTGCCGCAAAGGGGGCGTGCGAAAATGGCTCTGTAGATTCCATAACAAGAAGCGAGAGCATAACGGTGTTGCCCGTTATTACCAAAGCATCTATATTTTTCGTATCAACTCCTGCGGCATTTGCAAGCGCCGCCACCGTTTGCGAGATAACACCGCGTACGGATGCCGCAAGTGCCTCTTCGTTACCAGCCAGCGCCGCCTCTATTCTTGATATAACGTCCGCACCGAAGGATGCTTGCGCATTAAGCACCGCGTGATCTGCAAGCATATTGCCAAGGCGGTCGTAAAGCCTTGCCGCTACGGTAGTAGTACCTATATCTATAGCTATGCCATATGAGGAAAATACGGGCCTTATTTTGATCTCGGGCATAACGCCCTCCGTTACTATCTGCGCCTTATCTGTATGCGATACAAAGGAAATTTCGCAATCCCCCACAGCGTATGCAACGCAGCCAAGGCGATAGCCTGCGGTTATTTCATCCGCGGTAAGCTTTTCGCGCTCCTCGGGCGTTATCTGTGACACAGCACCCTTTGCGATAACCTTACATTTTCCGCATTTACCGTGCCCACCGCACGGCTTTTCTATATTAGCTATCTCGGCAAGCGTTTGCCCCTCAAAGGCATACACGGGGGTGCCGTTAACTATAGCTGTAACCGTTTTTTTCATTCATACCTCCGCCGCGATCATATAGCTGCGGTTATAATTCCCCGCTTTGCGCTTGGGTATGCCGCATACTTTTCGGCATCCTTCAGTGAAATTATACGCTTATCAGCGGCGCTTGCCGCGGTGAGTATTTTATCCATATCGTTCAAGTGGGGCTGGCTCATATTGAAGCCGTACATATTTTCGATATCCATAGCCGAGCCGATAAAATGGTCTCCCCTGCCGCAAAAATGCAGGCAACCGCCGCCAAAGCGGTCAAAGAGCTCCTTATCGTACGGCTTACTGTATTGCTCGTAAAAATCAAGCGAAAGATTCATAGCACTGTCAAGGCGGATCATAAGGTTACCCTTATGAAGTATGCTCCAATGCAGAGAAAGACCGTCTCTTTTCGGCACGTAGCTGTACCACTTATCCATAAAAGCCGTATACGTGTCGGTTACCGTGCGTAAAAGCGAGTGCATAAGATCGGGATCGTCATACATTGCATAGAATATATCCGTGCCCCAAAGCAGATCCGCAGCATCAAGCGGACCTTGCATATCGGGGTGATATACGTAGACGTACTTGCTTATTTTCGGATATTTCTCGAAAACGGATCTTGCAAGATCTGCAAACTCAAACACGCTTTTGCCAAAGCCCGTGTTAAGATCAGGCACTCCGCGCTCTGCTATCTCACGTATTTTATCCTCGTTTGCAATGGGGCGCGTGGTAGGCAGGGTCTTCATCTCGCGCGGCATAACGAAAAGCTCTGCACCAAAAAGCGAGGTGATTATACCCGTGCCGTAATTTGCGCGTATTCCAAGCGCCGGGCTTGGCTTTGAGAGCTTTCTTGATACGTCCTCAAGCTCCCTTGCAAGCATAAGCTCAACGTTTTCAAGTGCATCGTTAATGTGTATATTTTTAAGCTTTATTCCCGGATCGCTGACACGGGTACGCACCGGCGTGAAAACGGGAGCATCCGTTTTGCCTGCCCAAAAGCCTTGCCACTGCGCAAGATAATCGTCCTCGGTATCGGGATCTATCCTTTTTTCTATATCATCAATTAACGAGAGCGTGTAATCCGAAAGCTTCATTTTTTATTCCTTTCAGTTTGCTGTGAACTCTGCGTAAGCCGCAAAGAATGCATCAATATTTTCCCAAGGGGTAAGAGGGGGAATATCACAACCGGAGGAAAGCACGAAATTGGGGTACTTTGCGCATCCTTCAAGCAAAGAAAGAGTTGCGGCA
>JAZRLU010000392.1:0-2896 GCA_045647045.1 Eubacteriales bacterium | reverse complement strand
CCCGACGAGCAAAGAACGCTTTGCCGCGGCAAGCGAGCTGTGCAGGGATATCAGCGTAAGCTGCGTTTCGGCATCCAAGAGCTTTAACCTTGCGGGTATGTATGCCGCGTGCGTTATCGCGCACGATCCGCATCTCAGATGGCGTATGTACAGGGCGCTTAATACCGATGAGGTTGGCGAGCCCGGCGCCTTTGCCATTCAGGCAAGCCTTGCCGCATATAACGAGGCGGAGGAGTGGCTTGACGAGGCTCTTGATTATATAGAGAAAAACAAGCGCTACGCAAGAAAATATATAGAGGAAAATATCAAGGAGCTTACGGTGCCCGATTCAAATGCGACCTACCTTCTTTGGATAGATGCCTCATCTCTTGGGATCTCATCACCGGAGCTTGTGGATATGATAGAAAAGAGCGCAGCACTTAAGCTTTCGGACGGACTTGAATACGGTGAGTGCGGCAGATATTTCTTAAGAATGAACCTTGCAGCACCCCGCGCTACCGTTACGGAGGGACTTGTGCGCCTGAAAAAGGGAATTGCCGCGATCAGGGGCAACCTTTGAAAATCAAATATAGAAGCGGAGAGCAGTATTAGCGTGTTATCCTTAACGGAGAACACGCATCGAGATAAATCCCTTACGGAATTTTCGATATATTGCTGACGCAACTCGATATGCCTTCGGCTCGATATGTTTGCTACGCAAACGAGGGATTTATCTCATATCAAATTGACGCGCAGCGGCAATATATCGAGTTCGAGCAAAGCGAGAACATATCGAGTCAACGGAGTTGACATATCGACAAAAGAAAAAACAAGAGCAAGAATAGAAGGATTTTCTCCTTTTACTCTTGCTCTTTCTGTTTGTATAAGGGCTTGGGCTTAGCCCACTTTGCATTTGGCCGGACAAATGCGATGCTCGTACTTAGTAGAGTTCTCAAATTCTCCGCTAAGAACCTCACCCATTAGCGCTGCCCTCCGTTTTTTTGCTTTATGGGGCTTTAGCGCATTCGCAGCCGAGCATTTTTTACCCGATTTCAATGTGTTTTCGGGCGAAAATTCGGAGAAAAACCTTTTTTGTGAAAAATATCCAAAAAGTAATTACATTTTTTGACAACGGAAAAATTCTGCCCCAAAATAGTTATGATATGCACCTTTGGAGAGTTTTTTGTAAGATTTTTGATTTTTTTTCAAAAAGTACTTGACAAAGCACCGAATTGTGTTATAATATTAAAATGCATTATAATCGCTAACTATGGGTGAATTATGCCATTTTTTGGGAATGGTAACGCAATTTTTTGACAAAATTCACCGATTGACACGTTTTTTTGTTCCTTAATTCTATATTAATAATATTTTTCAATCAAACGCGGCGATAGAACTTGTAAAATTTCAAGAATGGAGTGATTCTATTTATGATGCTTAAACAGAGGACGCTCGGCACGACTGTCAGACACAGCTTCTCGAAAATCGAGGCAGCAACCGAAATGCCCAACCTCATTGAGGTGCAGAAGGATTCCTACAAATGGTTTCTTGAAGAGGGCTTTAACGAGGTACTCCGCGATGTATCTCCGGTAGTTGACTACACAGGCAACCTCTCGATCGAATTTACCGATTTTTCGATCGATCCCAACCCCAGATATTCTGTGGAGGAGTGTAAGGACAGGGCGGTTACCTACGATACTCATATCAAGGTAGGCGTAAGGCTTGTAAACAGAGCTACGGGTGAGCTTAAGACCGCTCAGATCTATATGGGCGATTTCCCCCTTATGACCGAGAACGGAACCTTCGTTATCAACGGTGCAGAAAGAGTTATAATCTCTCAGCTCGTTCGTTCTCCCGGTATCTGCTATAAGGATGAGGTAGATAAGCAGGGTAAGCATAACTATACCGCAACAGTTATTCCCTACAGAGGTGCATGGCTTGAGTACGAGACCGATGCATCGGGAGTATATTACGTAAAGATCGATAAGACCCGCAAGCTTCCCATCACGGTGCTTGTACGTGCGCTTTCCGCACAGGGCTACGATAACGACGAGGCAATAATCGATATGTTCGGCGCAGAGGACGGCCTTTTGGCTACTCTTGCAAAGGACGAGTGCGGCAAGCTCGCAGAGGAGAACGATTCCTCTTACAGAGACGAGGCACTTAAGGAGATCTTCAAGAAGCTCCGTCCCGGTGAGCCCCCCGTTGTTGACAGTGCAGAGACTCTTCTTCACGGTATCCTCTTCGATCCCAAGAGATACGATCTGGCTCCCGTTGGAAGATACAAATATAATAAGAAGCTTTCTCTTGCTTCGAGAATTGCAGGCTTCGAGCTTGCGCGCCCCGTAGTTAATCCCATTACGGGCGAGGTAGTTGCAGAGCCCAAGGAAGGCGAGATCATTACCCGTGAGCTTGCTCAGGCTATTGAGGACAGCACGGTTAACGTGGTATACCTCAAGAACGAGCTTGGCCGCGAGGTTAAGGTGTTCTCCAACAACACCGTACGCCCCGAGCTTCTTCTCGGATACGATCTTTCCGATTGCGGCGTAAAGAGCGGTGAGAAGGTATTCCGCGCTCCCCTTGAGGAGATCATTGCAAGAGCAGATGCAGACGGCTACGTAGGTGAGGACCGTGAGCGCTTCATCAAGAATGAGGTTCGCGCTAACTTCACTCTCCTTGCACCCAAGCACGTTACGGTTGACGATATATTCGCATCCATCAACTACCTCTTCAACCTTACTCACGGCGTTGGCTCTACCGACGATATCGACCATCTCGGTAACAGACGTCTTCGTTGCGTAGGTGAGCTTCTTCAGAACCAGCTTAGAATCGGTATGTCCAAGATGGACAAGAATATCAAGGAGCGTATGTCGGTTCACGACAGCGAGGACCTTCGTCCCGAGGCGCTTATCAACAC
>JAZRLU010000391.1:0-7887 GCA_045647045.1 Eubacteriales bacterium | reverse complement strand
GACCGCTTGGCCTCCGACTTCACAATGAGCACCGCGGAGTTCCGTGCGGTATGCGAAAAAATACGCGGCAGGTGTAAAAGCGTTTTTCTCCACGTTATGGGAGAGCCGCTTTACCATCCGCAGCTGTCCGAAATTTTGTGTATAGCAAGGGAATACGGATTACGCATCTCGGTTACCACAAACGGTACGTTGCTTGCCACGCGCGGCAACGTGCTGCTTGATAATGCAGACGTGCTTCACCGTGTCAGCATTTCCATGCACGCCCCGGAGGGTAACGGTGCAGAGGTAAGCGGCGCGTATCTCGATCGGGTAATAGCCTTTGCATCCGAGCTTACACGGCGCGAGGTAAATGCGGTGTTCCGCCTTTGGAATCTTGACAGTGATGAAAGGCAGGGTGGAAATTCGCAAAACGCATACGTAGAGGAAGCCTTGCGGCGTGCATACGGCGGCGAGTGGGAAAAGCGCTATTCGGGCTATCGCATAGCGTACCGCACCTTCCTTGAATATGACGGTATCTTTGTGTGGCCCTCGGAAAGCACCGCCAGAGGATCTGACACGGGCACCTGCCTTGCGCTTTCGCGGCAGGCAGCAATACTTGCAGACGGTACTGTTGTACCCTGTTGCCTTGATTCGGATGGGCTTATGCCGCTTGGCAATATTTTTGAGAGCGATCTTGATGAAATACTTTCCTCCGATGTCGCAACCAAAATGCGCCTTGGCTTTTCGCAGGGCAATATAGTACACCCCGTGTGCAAAAAATGCACCTATAGAAAAAGATTTGACTGAAACGGAGCTTTAAAATGATAATTGCTGATATACGCGATCTTTTAGCGGGCGGGCTTGCCCAAAATACCGCACAGATATCTGTGGCGGGCAGTGCAAGCCTTGCTACGCCGCACCTTGTAACCGATAAGGATAGCCTTACGGTAAAGATAGAGGGTACTTTGAAAAACGGTACTGCAAGCCTCGTTCTTTACGGCGGTAAGGGCGATGCTATGCGCGCACACAGAACGGATAAGCTTGAGGGTGATTTTACGGTAGAATATACCGTAGACCCAATAAGCCTTTCTGTTTATGCGGGTATGGACGAGTTTTACGTTGCAATAGAAACGGGCGAGTGCGGCGCAGAGCTTACCATTAAGAGCTTTTTCGTTTCCGCATCAGACGGCAGCGTTGCAAATGAGGATGCATCCGACGTCAAAAGGGGTATGCCCGTGCCGAATAAAATGCTTATGATCGGCAACTCCCTGATATTCGGTATGCAGATGCGATACGGTATGTGCTCCACCGCCCCCGGGCGTGACTATTTTCACTATGTTTCCGAGTACGTAAGGAGCAAAAATCCGAATGCTGTGATAGAAAAGCTGTATGGCAGCAGCTATGAGAGCGCAGAAAGCATACCTGCATACTATAATTGGTGCTTTGCAAACAATAATGCATACACGGGTATGCCGTCAGCGCGTTCATTTACTGCGGATACGGATCTCATTACGATACAGCTCGGAGATAATATCAACACGGAGAAAAAGTATGAAACCTTCGCGCAAAGCGGAGATATGCTTATAGATCTTATAAAAGAAAAATGTCCTCATGCGCGCATTATATGGATACACGGTTGGTATAACAGATCTCCCGTTTATGAGATGATATGCGATCTGTGCCAAAGGCACGGCATAGAGAGACTGTTTATAGGAGATCTGCGCACAAGTGAAACCGAGTGCCACGATGCGCTTACCTTTATAGATAAAAACGGAGAGGCGCAGCCGATAAAGGATACCTGGCGCACCCACCCCGGGGACGTCGGTATGCGTAAGATAGCAGATAGGATCATAGAAAATCTCGGATTTGGAGATTGACAAGTAACGATTTATGTGAAATGTTTGCACGAGATTTAAAAATACCGTAAGGAAATAATAGAAAGGACGCAAGAGCTCAAAACGGCTCCTGCGTCCTTTCTTGTCAGGTTGTATTCGTGCGCCTTTTTTCGCCGCGCGATGTGCCGAGCGTCGGTTTTTTTTGCGGTGCGAGCGGATCCTTCATATGCTTGAAATCGCGTGATATACGGTATTCGTGCGGAGATTTTCCAATTATTGTCTTGAACTGTCTGTAAAAGCTACGCTCACTGCCAAAGCCGCATTCAAGCGCGATTTCCAGTATTGATTTCTGCGTTTCGCGCAGCATCGTACGCGCATCCTCTATACGGAGCATCGAAAGCAGAGTGCTGTACCCGAAGCCTGCCGCGCGGTTTATAACGTATGACAGATGGCTTTTTGAATATCCTATAGCCTCGGCAACCTCATTTATCGTAATAGGTGTTTTCTTGTGCTTACGCATAAAGGTGATAGCCTTTGTAAGAATATCGTCGTCGGCACCTCTTTCGCACAACTCGATCTGTGATGCAAAATCCGCAAGTGAGGAGTAAAGGAAGCTTTGTACACTGAGGCGTGTCAGATCTTTATTCTCAACGAATCGTTTTTGTATGAGAATTGCCGTAGAATCGCTTACCTTGAAAACGTTGCGCACTCCCGCAAGGTTCTTATTCGGGTTAAAGAAATCGCTTGCAAGCTCCGAGTCAAAATTAAAGCGGATATAGTGTGTGCCTGCATCTCTGTGATATTCATGCGCTTGGAAGGGGAAGAACAGGGCGGCTTCACCGTCATTTATGGTTTCGGATGGCTTACCCGTTATACGTATCTCAATTTTTCCGTGCTGAACGTAAAGTATCTCCGCGCTTTGATGTATGTGCAGGGGCGCTGAATATTCTACGGTTAGCGGATCGCGGTTGTGCTCTCTGTAATAGAACTGTGATTTTTTCTCGAGTGGCCCGTCGCAAAATTTCATAATTGTTATCCTATCATATCTTTTGGCATAAATTATAGCATATTTGGCTCACTTTGTCAATAATGATATGTTATAATTAATCATGAGCTTACAGCTTAGATAAACATGAAAGGATCAAAAGTTATGAAAAATAACGTGAAGAAGATCATTGTGTGCCTTTTGATGGTTGCTTTGCTTGCGGCAAGCGCGGTGTTTGCGCTTGTATCGGCGGCGGATTCGGGAGAGGGAATGTCGTTCGCTTCGGACAGCTATTACGATCAGAAGCAAAAGATTTCCATAAACGGCAATATTACCTACGAGGCAGAAATATGGTTTTCTGTAGCCGCGGCGGCAGATAAGGCACCGGGCTTGATAGCTTCAAACTATACCTCATCGTCAACAATGTTTGCGTTGACGCTTGACGTTCAGAAGGGCGGCAAGATAAGAATACATACACAGCATAACGATGGAAGCGTAACCGATTCCTCCGGCAAGAAAAAGGGAAGCTCCAGTGTTACGTTTGGTACGGTTATAGGTGAGGAATACGTAGGCACCGACGCCGCTCCCAAATATGTAAAGGTAGCCGTTACCGTTAACAGCGCTACAGGAGAAGCATCTCTTTATCTCAACGGTGAGTTCAAGGAGTCGAAGACCAATAGCTATTGGAAGGGTTATGACTTCTCAAAGCAGGATGTTCCGCTTCGTATCGGCGGCGATTACAGAAGCGGTAATACGAGCTATTTCCGCGGCAAGACCAAGAATATAGCTCTGTATCAGGATATAAGAACTGCGGACGAGATCGCGGCGGATGCGGCAAAGAGTACGTTCTCTGTGGATTCGAGTGATGCAAATCTCGTTTATGCATACGATCTTACGGATACGTCCGTTCCCGGACTTTTGAAGGACCTTTCTGCAAATAAAAACAATGCGATAAATCCCTCGATATACACGGCACCGTCGTACGAGAGAGGCTTTTATATGGATAGAGAAGAGGATGAGACGTCCACTTATCCCAACGCAACGTACGATATTTATAACCGCATGGATGAAATACCTGAGACTGTGGAGGCTTGGGTATACGTGCCCTCTGCCATTTACGGAAGCCGTATAGGCATCATTTTGGGTAACTATTCCGGATATACCAAGGATTCTCATCTTAACTTTGAGCTTGCCGCAGGCGGCGTTCCAAGAATTCAGTGGTTTGCAGAGCTCAATAACGAAGATACCAAGGTCGGTCAGTATGATATCAAATTTTCGCAATCCGCCGTTCCTGCGGATGAGTGGACGCACCTTGCCTTTGTTTACGATAATCAAACGGGTATTACCTACTGCTATATCAACGGAAATCTTTCCGAGACTAAGTATTTCTATCCAACCATTCCCGAGTCAGCTATCGATTGCGAATACGTGCTCGGCGGTGATAACAGAAATCTCAACTCGCAATATTTCAAGGGTGAGCTTGGCGATATAACCGTATATTCCGACGTACGTACAGCAGAGGAGATAAAGTCTGATTATACCAAGGGTATAGCAATGACGAAGGCTGAGCTCGATTCTGACTCTTGCATTCTTTACTACGATCTTGATGAAACGGATATCGGAAAGAGCATAGTAGATGAGAGCGGAAACGGTTTCGACGCTATATACAGCAATACATGGATTACAGAGGATGAGATGGCATCTATACGCGAGGCGTACGGATTTGATCTCTCATACTCCTTCGCTGTTATAGGTGATACTCAGTATACTACGAGAAAGTATCCCGAAAAACTTCCTATACTTTATAAGTGGCTGGTAAACAATAAGGATATAAAGAATATCAAGTACGTAATGGGAATGGGCGATATTACCGATGCAAACGGTAAGGGCACCAATGCAAGCTACGATAATTACGTATTTGTAGAGGACGATAGCGATGCTCTGGGTGGCGGATATTGGATCATAGACAAGAGCGCATCAGGCACGGAGTGGGATGTTGCTTACCATGCGATAACCATCCTTGACGGAAATCTTGAGTATTCGTTGGTTCGCGGTAACCATGATAAGCTTTCCTCCGGCAACGGCTTTAACGAGCATTTCGCTAATCACAGTCCGTATATCGATCAGTTCGTTGAGCACGGCGGAATATACGGCTATGACGGAAGCGGTGAGATAACCGATGCGGCAAACACGTGGCGTACGTTCATGGTTGGAGACGTAAAATATCTGTTCATGAACCTTGATTACGGTGCACAGGATCCTATCCTTGCATGGGCTGCCGAGATAGTAGATCGCCCCGAGTTTGCGGATTACAACGTAATAATAACTACTCACGGTTATCTTTATTCCGACGGTACAACCCTTGATTACGGTGATTACGGTTGCCCCACGGGACAGGATTCCCAAAACAACAACGGTGACGATATGTGGCGTGAATTTGTAAGTCAGCACGCCAATATCCAGATGATCATCTGCGGTCACTTCTACTATAACAATATAACCAATAATCAGCTTAAGGGCGTGAACGGTAACACCGTTACAGAGCTTTTAATAGACGCTCAGGGCATCGATAACACTCTTAAGGGTCTTGGCATTATCGGTATGTTCTACTTCTCTGAGGACGGAACCAAGCTTGCAATTGAGTTTTACTCTACCGTAAGAGGCGAGTATTATAAGACGGCAAATCAGCTTGTATTTGATCTTGAGGCAGAGGGTAGAGTGCTTGAAGAGGATAATGGCTGGCACGGCGCCGCTATTGCTCCCACAGGAAAGGGAAGCGAGGATGAGCCCTACGTTATAAGCAATGCAGGACATCTTCTCTGGATGGCAGAGCAGATACAGGTCGGCTCTACCGCATCATTTGTAGGTAAGTACTTTGAGCAGACCGCAGATATCGATCTTAACGGACTTTCCATCAAATCCATAGGCTATATGTTCTCTTCGGATGCTTCCATGGCAGCATTTGGCGGTATATACGACGGTAACGGATATTCGATTAAGAACGGAGTTATAGACGTAGCGGATAAGGCGCATGCTTTCACTTGTGACTACGGTCACGGCTTGTTCGGTGTTATTTACGGCGCTACGGTTAAGAACGTTGTTCTTGATAACGTAGAGATCGTAGGCGCAGGCGTAACCGGCGGTATCGTAGGCATCGCAATGTCGCCTAAGGTAAGTGATACGATATACGAGGGCTTTAACGTTATCGCGGGATGTGAGCTTAAGTCTGGCGTAAGAATAATTACTATGCGATCGAGCGGAAAGTATACAACTCCCGGCTTTGATGATACCTACCGTGCAGGCAGACTCGGCTCTGTGTGCGGTATGGCATATGGAACTGTAATAGACGGATGCACGTCCGAAGTAAGCTTCACCTTCACCGGTGATTACGGATTTGCCGGCGGTATCGTAGGTACAGTTGGTATGAATACAACTGTAAAGAACTGCTACTACGGCGGTACAATGACTCTTTGGGATAACACCGCAACTCAGACAAGCGCATACGGCGGTATCGTAGGTGCTATTTCTCCCAGCGTAAAATGGACTACGGAATACTCCGGCTACGTTCACATTGTGAATTGCTATAACAAGGGTAATTTCGCAGTTGGTGATGTAATTAAGGAAGCCGGCGCGTTTGGTAAGAACACACACTGGGCAGGTATACTCGGATGCGCTGCTTGGATAACCTACAGTGCTCCCACGGAAGAAAGACCGTATCAGTTCCTTATTGAGAATTGTTACAACCTCAGCGCAGGCCCCGAGCGCATAGCAGCAGGCAATAAGCAGGTTATTGCAGGTATTGTTGGTAAATCTCTGACGGCGAATAGCTGTTCGTCGCTTTACGTAAAGGATTGCTATTCTGTTCCTGTTACCAATGCAGGCGGTGACGACGGCACGAACGAGTACAGATATCAGGGAACGACTGCTTCAAAAGAGGGTGTATATGCAGTTGTGCCTCTTGGCACCGTTGAAACCAAGACCTCAGAAGAGCTTGCGGTATATATTACCGCGATCGATTCTGTAATTGCAACTGTAAGAACCGGAGAATACGATCACGTATGGTACTTCGGTCTTGGCTTCCCCTTAATTCCGGCAGCAGACAACGGTGATAGATACTACGATGCTTCATCTGAGGTATACTATATCTCGGATGGTACACAATGGGTACCTCAATTTGATACCGATAAAGTAATTGTTACTCCGTACGGTATTGTTCCCACAGAGTATGCCGACTCTAAGCTTTATCCTATAGTTCTGTTCCAGAACGGCGTCTTCGTAAATGCGTATAACGTATTTGCAACCGGTGCTGATTCCGGCGGAGTTATGTCTAAGGTCAAGGAGCTTCTTGACGGTAGCGTTGAGGGCGAAAAGGGCGCAACCGTGCAGGTATACTTCAGGGGTAATGCAACAGCAACCGGCATCCTTCCCAACGTAGGTCAGATACTTGGTAACGTTATATTTGATCTCAATGGCTTTACCCTTACACAGACGTATACGAGTAATCCTCTTCTTAATACACAGGGTAAGAACTGGAAGGGCATGGACGATGCTAATTTTAAGTTCATCAACGGAAATATTGAGCTTGTAACAAATCTTCTCAGCTTCAGTGCTTACGGATCGGGTTATGCGAATGCGGCAGGCTTCAAAACCTTCCACCTTTACTTCGAAAACGTAAACTTCTTCTATACTGCCGGCTCTACGGTTACCGCCTTTCTTGGTAAATACGGTGACGATAAGACCACCGCGGGAAAGACGGTTGCATATAATATCGAGTTTAACAATTGTACCTTCGATATGACTAATGCACCCAATATAACCACTCTTATCAATGCAAACGATACCAAGACCGGCGAATCGGATACCAACTGCATTATAAACGTTGTTGTAAACGGCGGTAAGATAATTACCGCAAATGGTGAGACTCTTTGGGCAGAGTGGGGTGACAACGGCTCATCTGTAACGTTTGAGAAGAACGAAAACGGTGTCCTTACCTCACTTATCTGTGATGCACAGAGCATTACCAATGGCGTTGTATCCTCTCTTGGTGAGCTTGTGTTCGTTGAGAGCACGGAGGGCGTATTCACCCTT
>JAZRLU010000390.1:0-2339 GCA_045647045.1 Eubacteriales bacterium | reverse complement strand
GGTATGAAGCGTATCGGCAAATCCGTTGCCGTTGCTCTCCGCGAGCCCTCCCTCGGTCCCGTTTTCGGTATCAAGGGCGGCGCCGCAGGCGGCGGCTACGCACAGGTCGTTCCTATGGAGGATATAAACCTTCACTTCACGGGTGACTTTCACGCAATAGGCGCGGCAAACAATCTTCTTGCCGCTATGCTTGATAACCACATCTATCAGGGCAACGCTCTCGGCATCGATCCGAGAAGGATCACTTGGAAAAGATGCGTGGATATGAACGACCGCCAGCTCCGCTTTGTTACCGACGGTCTTGGCGGCAGAGTGAACGGCGTTCCGCGTGAGGACGGCTTTGACATCACGGTTGCAAGTGAGATCATGGCAGTATTCTGCCTTGCAAGCTCCATTAGCGATCTTAAGGAAAAGCTCTCCCGCATCGTTGTAGCATATACCTATGACGAGCAGCCTGTTACCGCAGGCGATCTCGGCGCAACGGGTGCTATGGCGGCATTGCTTAAGGATGCACTTAAGCCCAACCTCGTTCAGACTCTTGAAGGAACACCCGCGTTTGTACACGGAGGTCCTTTCGCAAATATCGCACACGGCTGTAACTCCGTTATCGCAACGAAGATGGCTATGAAGCTTTCCGACTATGCTATAACCGAGGCAGGCTTCGGTGCGGATCTCGGCGCTGAAAAATTCCTTGATATCAAGTGCCGCAAGGCAGGTCTTACCCCCTCTGCGGTAGTTATCGTTGCTACCGTGCGCGCACTTAAGATGCACGGCGGAGTTGCAAAGACCGATCTCGGTGCGGAAAATCTTGAAGCACTTAAGCTTGGTATCCCCAACCTTCTTCGCCACGTATCCAACATCAAAAACGTATATAAGCTCCCCTCCGTTGTAGCGGTAAACCGCTTCCCCACCGACACGGATGCGGAGATCGAGCTTATCATTTCCGAGTGCAAGAAGCTTGGAGTTAACGTTGTTCTTTCCACAGTATGGGCAGACGGCGGCAGAGGCGGCGAGGAGCTTGCACGCGAGGTCGTTCGCCTTTGCGAGGAGGAAAAGGGCGATTTCACCTACGCATACGATGAGTGTGCTACGAGCCCCGAGAAGATCGAGGCTATCGTTAAGAAGATCTACGGCGGATGCGGAGTATCCATTCTCCCCTCTGCGGCAAAGCAGATCGCCACTCTTGAAAAGTACGGCTACGACAAGCTTCCCGTATGTATGGCAAAAACGCAGTACTCCTTCTCCGACGATGCAACCAAGCTCGGCGCACCCGAGGGCTTTACCGTTACCGTTAAGTACGTAAAGGTAAGCGCAGGTGCGGGCTTCGTTGTTGTTCTTACCGGTGATATTATGACGATGCCCGGCTTGCCCAAGGCTCCTTCGGCGCTTAAGATAGACGTTGATGAGAACGGCAAGATAACCGGTCTGTTCTGATAGTCCTATAAAATCTGCCTGTGGCAGAAATAACCGAGCGAAGCTTCCTGAAACGGCGGCTTCGCTCTTTTTTTCGCTTTATAAAGTGACTTATTAAGCGTAGCTTAAAATAAATTTATAAAGACGTAAAATTTTCTTAGGTCCGTCATTTTTACGATCAAAATGCAAAAAAGCAAATTTTTAGCTGCCCCGAGTGCAAATTCGGGGCGGTTTTTTTCGAAATGACTAAATATTATCTACACTTAAGCTAAAACTTTGGTATTATGCACACTTGACAAATTATATAATTAGTGCTAAAATATATAAAATAACTTTTAGGGAGTATATTATGAGAAGGATTTCCGATAACGTTATCTGCAGTGACAAGATATCCGATAAGGCATCGGGCGTTTTGTCCTCTTTTTCCGTTTTTCTTCCTTCCGATAAAAATTACGTTTCATTACTCGGCTTTTGCGATGTGCACGTGCATTTTCGTGAGCCGGGTTTTTCTTATAAAGGAACTGTAAAGGCAGGAAGCCTTGCGGCGGCAAGGGGCGGATATACGACCGTTTTTACAATGCCCAACCTTAACCCCGTGCCAGACAGTGCGGAGCACGTGAAAATGCAGCTTGATATAATCGAGCGCGATGCGGTAATAGACGTATACCCTTACGCCTCTATTACTGTAAACGAGGCAGGCGAGGAGCTTTCCGCTATGGAGGAGCTTGCACCGCTTACGGTTGCGTTTTCGGACGATGGGCGCGGAGTTCAATCCCGCGAGATGATGCGTGCGGCTATGCTGCGTGCAAAGGCGCTTGGTAAGATCATCGTAGCACACTGCGAGGATAACTCATTACTCCACGGCGGCTATAAAGTCGGAGGCCAAGCGGTCTTAGGAAGACAATTAGGGGCTACAACTCCTTGGC
>JAZRLU010000389.1:0-1352 GCA_045647045.1 Eubacteriales bacterium | reverse complement strand
CCTGCGTTGATGAAATAGGGGATCTTTCTGCCGCTCTTTGCGGTAAAATCACCAAACTTAAGAACACCTGCGTTCTCAAGGAACTGTATAAATTCTCTCTTATAGCCTTCCATTTTTTTATCTCCTTATCCTTATTACCTTAACGTTAGTCTACAAACTCGGCAACGCATCTTTCATATGCTGCAACGGGATCTGCCGCTGCGGTGATGGGTCTGCCTACTACTATATAATCAGAGCCTATTCTCTTTGCCTCTGCAGGGGTCATAACTCTCTTCTGGTCACCGATATCGCCGTCTGCAAATCTTACACCGGGGGTTACGGTAACAAAGCCGCTGCCGCAGGTATCGTGAACCTTGCCTGCCTCAAGGGGAGAGCAAACAACACCGTCAAGCCCTGCAAGCTTTGCATTGTGAGCGTAGTGCATAACTACCTTGTCTATAGGCTCCTTGATGAGAAGATCGTTTTCCATAGACTCCTGATCTGTGGAGGTAAGCTGTGTTACCGCGATAAGCATAGGTCTTGTGCCGTCCTCACGGGTAAGACCTTCTATTGCCGCCTCCATCATACGCTTTGTTCCCGCAGCGTGGAGGTTGGTCATATCCACGTCAAGGCGAGAAAGAACTGCCATAGACTTTTTAACCGTATTGGGGATATCGTGGAGCTTAAGGTCAAGGAATATCTTATGTCCTCTTGCCTTGATCTCTCTTACGATAGAGGGACCCTCTGCATAGTAGAGCTCCATACCGATCTTAACGAAGGGCTTCTTTCCTGTAAACTTATCAAGAAATGCAAATGTCTTTTCCGCGCTGTCAAAGTCACACGCGATTATAACGTCTCTTCCCATTTTTATATCACCTTTCAATTTTTAATCACATTTAACAGAGCCTATAATATCCGAAAGCGAGCTTATTCCGTACTTCTCGCATACACGGGGCAGATCCTCGATTATGCGCTTGCACGCATAGGGATCAACAAGGTTCTGTGCGCCTACCTCAACCGCGGTAGCGCCTGCCATCATAAGCTCAAGTACGTCCTCTGCCGTGCTTACGCCGCCCATGCCTACAACGGGGATCTTAACCGCGTGGGCTACCTGATATACCATTCTTACCGCTACGGGGAAGATGGCAGGACCGGAGAAGCCGCCCATCTTGTTTGCAATGATAGGTCTGCCGTTCCTTAAATTTATTCTCATACCGAGAAGTGTGTTTATAAGGCTGATACCGTCAGCTCCCGCCTCCTCGCACGCACGAGCTATCGAAACGATGTCCGTAACGTTGGGGGAAAGCTTGATTATAACGGGCTTTTTCGTTACCGCCTTAACGGCACGGGTTACCTCTGCCGCCGCCTCGGGT
>JAZRLU010000388.1:0-3132 GCA_045647045.1 Eubacteriales bacterium | reverse complement strand
CAAGGTGTTCATTATTCAGGAAAGAACGCTTTCCATTGCAGAAGAGGCGTTTGAGGGCTGCTCCGGCATAAGAAAGCTCGTTATGACAAAGGATATAAGAACAAACGCTATCTACTCCACCGCCTTCTCCGGTCTTACCGGTCTTTCGGGCCTTTACTATGAGGGACTTGAGGAAACCTGGAGCAGCTATGAAAATACCCTTACAGGCAAGGGCGAGACTCTTGAGTTTACGGAGGTTTACTTCTACTCATCCAGCGAGGTTCTCGACTCCGATAAGGAGTATTGGCATTGGAACGATGATAAGACCGAGCCCGTAGAGTGGTGGACTTAACCGTTCTTTAAACTTAATAAAGCTTACACAGGGCTGCCTTGGCATAACCGCAAGGCAGCCCATTTTTTTATTTGATGAAAAAAATTCAAAAAATATTCATAATGTTTTGCGCGAACCATTGAAAAATCTTTTATAAGATGCTATAATTAACTATGTATATAATTTTATCCCGAAAGGAAAAAAGATATGAATTGCCCAAGTTGCGGATGTAAAGACGTAGATAAGAATAAATTCTGCCCCGAGTGTGGCGAAAATCTTGAAAAAATAAGAGCCGAGAGCATTCTTAAGTGCCCCGAATGCGGCACGGAATGCAAGGGCGAGGCAAAGTTCTGCGTTGAGTGCGGATTCAGCTTTGCGGCAATGAGAGAGGCGGCACAAAAGCGTAAGGATGACGAGGCAATGCTCGGATTTGATCTTGGCGCATTTGCAGGCTTTGATCTTCCCGGCACCTCATCTTCGGGCGGTGCTTTTGATCTTGATGCACTTTCCTGGCAGGCAGACGCTCTCGGAAGCGCCGCTGTGGCAGAGCAAAGCAGGGAGGCAATGAACCGTGCGCTCTCCGTATTTGAATATTTAGAGCAGGGCAACGGCACGTACATAATCGTCTCGCTTAAGAATAAGTCTGTGCTTGACGTTGTTATCCCCGCGGGCGTTGAGGCTATAGGAGAGGGAGTTTTCGAGGGCTCGAATATATTCAGCGTAACCCTTCCCGAGGGGCTTTTGCAGATAGGCTCCCGCGCCTTTAAAAACTGCAAGAACCTTGCAAAGATAAATATGCCCGAGTCTCTTACGCTTATAGGTGACGAGGCGTTCCTCGGATGTGAAATACTTGATATAACCCTGCCCAAAAATCTTTTCCGCGTAGGTAAAAACGTTATACTTGATACCCGTACGGATAAAGAGGCAAAGCGCCGCGAGGCAGAAGAAAAGGAAAGGCAAAGGCGCGATGCAGAGCTTCGCCGTGCCGCAAGGGATGCAGAGGCACAGTTCAATGCAACCTATGAAACGCGCAGCGTAGGCGGCGGTAAGATCGAAATAGTAAAGTGCAAGAACGCCTCGCTCACGTCCGTTCAGCTGCCCGATACGGTGGTTTCCGTAGCAGAGGGCGCATTTGAGGGAATGAAGAGCCTTAGTCAGATATCCCTTCCTGCAGGCGTTGTAAAAATAGGCAGGCGCGCGTTTATGAATTGCTCGGCGCTTGGCGAAATACGCCTCGGTGCCGCGCTTGAAGAGCTCGGTGATGCCGCATTTGAGGGCTGCAGCGCGCTTAAGCGTGCCGTGCTCCCCGAAAAAGCGATCTCGCTTGGCGGCTGGGTGTTCAAAAACTGCAGATCCCTTTCCGACGTAAGGCTTGCGCCCACCGTTAATAAAATAGGTAATTATGCTTTTGAGGGATGTGCCTCTCTTACCGCATTTGAGATCCCCACAGCTCTTAAGGATATACCCGAGGGTATGTTCTACGGATGCACGGGTATCAAGGAGATATCCATACCTCAATCGGTTGGCTCCATAGGCGCAAAGGCATTCCAGAATTGCTCTGCGCTTAAAACGGTAAAGTTTCCCGCAAAGCTTACAAAAATAGGCGGTTGGGCATTTAAAAACTGTACCGCCCTCAATACTCCCGATATTCCGGAAGGTGTTACCCACATCGGCACGTTTGCATTTGAGGAGTGCCGCACCTTTACCTCGGTAAGGCTGCCTTCCGGCGTGCGCGAGCTGCAGTCGGGCGTGTTCTACCATTGTACGGCTCTTAAGCAAATAGACCTTCGCTCGGTTACGTCCATAGGCAAAATGGCGTTTGAGGGCTCGGGGCTTGAATCCGTAAATATACCGAACGGCGTTACCGCCATAGGTCCTTATGCCTTCAAGCTTGCAAAGTGCCTTTCATCCGTTTCGCTGCCCGCATCGCTGCGCACCATAGGCGAGTATGCCTTTGAGGAGTGCGTTTCGCTTAACGTGGCATTTACCGTTCCTGTTGGCACGGTAAGCATAGGCGGTGGCGCCTTCTATAAGTCGGGCATAACGTCTCTCGTTCTTCCCGATAGCGTTACCGAGATAGGTGCAACCGTTGTAGAGGGATGCGAAAAGCTTTCTTCGATAACTCCCCCTGCGGGATTGACCGATATTTCGGTATTTGCCGTGGCATCGCTGCCCGCACTCCGTGAGTTCACCCTGCCGCGCGCTGTAAGATCTATACCCAATTGCGCGTTTGAAAACTGCAAGAGCCTTGAGGTGATCCATCTTCACGATCAGGTAAACGAGGTATCATACGGCGCATTCAGCCATTGCACAAGCCTTGTTAAGATAGATAATTTTGATAGCGTAACCAAAATAGGCTCTTACGCCTTTAACGACTGTACGGCTCTTACGTCCGTCAGTATTCCAAAGGGTGTTAAGGCGATCTCTAAGGGTGCGTTCAACGTATGCACCTCGCTCAAATCGGTTGCACTTCCCGAAGGGCTTACCAAAATAGACGTCAGCGTATTTAACGGATGTAGCGCACTTACCGCTGTAAGCATTCCCGCCTCCGTAACCTCTATAGGCGAATGGGCGTTCGGAAAGTGTGCCTCGCTTACAAGCATAACTTTCAGCGGCAATAAGATCACGAATATAGGTGCTGCGGCGTTTGCCGATTGCACGTCTCTTACATCCATAAGCATTCCCGAAGGTGTTGAGAATATATATTCTTATACCTTCCAGCTTTGTAATTCTCTTAAATCAATAAAGCTTCCGCGCACACTTAAAGCAATAGCAAAGAGTGCGTTCCTCAACTGTACCGCCCTTACGTCTATAGATATCCC
>JAZRLU010000387.1:0-2620 GCA_045647045.1 Eubacteriales bacterium | reverse complement strand
GTTTCACATTTGTATTACAAATACATAGGGCAAATCCCATACCCCTATGGTTGCACGCATCCTAAGGCTCCCTTGTGTAGGGTGCAACCGTCAGTTGCTAAATTTCCAAGGCGTATTGGTTGAAAAAGTCACAATAAAATGGTATAATTACAACATCAAAAATCAAAGGAGCAGCCTTACTATGAGTTTAGGACAAAAAATATATGAACTGCGAATATCCAAGAATCTTTCCCAAAGTAATCTTGCTGATTTGTTAGATGTTTCCCGTCAATCAGTTTCGAAATGGGAAACTGATGCCGCTATCCCTGATCTTGATAAACTTATGAGAATGTGTAATGTTTTCGGTGTCACACTTGATGAACTGACTGGCAGAACGCCACAAGAAAAAGAAACCGAGAAAACTGTTAGAATTGTGGAAAAATCATCTGCACTTACGCCTGCAAAAATTGTTGGTAATATTCTGTTGGCGGCAACCATCGTCGCAAGTGTTTTGCTGTTTACTTTAGCAAAAGACATTGAGGATTTCTATATTCCATTTCCTTTGCTCCTTTCTACTTTTGTTTGCAGTTTGATATGCTTATGCGTTAAACGTAACGTTGGTTATTGGTGTACTTGGGCGGCTCTTTCTCCTGTAGGCATTTTATCGTTCAGCATTGTAGGCTTGCCGATTCTGACCACAACTGGCATTATGCAGATAATTGTCTATGTTGTAATGACAATCATAGCAAACAAGAAATTCAAAGATTATACAGTAAAACCGAGCAACTTAAAATCCATTCTTCTTATAGCAGGATTTATTGTTGGGCTGGTTGCATACATAGTTGCACTGATATTTGCTCCGATTGATTGGATCGGTATGTGTATCGTAAATTACACCACTTATTCGGCGCTTGCTCTATTGCTAACTTATAGCGTATGTTATATCGGAGCACTCAAAAACAAATAACATTATTTTCATTTTGAAAAGATTGCTTAAAAAAGAAAATCCATCACAGACTGATTCGTCTATGATGGATTTTCTTCATCCTATTCGGTTTTTTGTGATTTCTCCGATAAGAACATCACGCTTTGGTAGCTCCGTTTTTGTGTTATTTTAAAACAGCGTTTTTGAAAAATGATATATCGGGTATTCTTACCGCATCCTCATCTATAAGATCGGTAAACGTCCTTCCAACGCTTTTATACTTTGCTCCTGCAAGCCGATTGTAGGGCAGTAGCTCAACTCTGCTATCCCCTGCGAGAATCGCAATAGCGCGCAAATTTTCGTCCGTGTCGGTTATCCCGGGGATAAGCGGTGTGCGCAGAATATGCTTCTTGCCGCTTTGCTTAAGTATGGCAAGATTTTTGAGGATGGGCACATTGCTCACACCCGTATATCTTCTGTGCTCCTCATCGGAGGCAAGCTTAAGATCCATAATAACAAGATCGGCTTTTTCCGTTATTCTCTTAAACGTAGCCTCGTCTGTATAACCTGACGTCTCTATTGCCGTATGCACCTTGCCGTGAAGTGCAGAAAGCAGCATGTACGTAAAATCTGCCTGCAGCATAGGCTCACCGCCCGATACGGTAACGCCGCCACCAAGGGCTGTAAGCGTATCTGCCGTGGCAAGCAGACGGCTTGCAAGCTGCTCGTGATCAATGCTATACCCCGATACGGTAACGAGATCCTGGGGGCAAATATGTAAGCACCTGCCAAAAGGCTTGCAATCCTCGTGCGTGCATCCTCTTGTGCAAAGTCCGCATCCTACGCACGCGCTTTTCTTAACGTAAAGCTCGGGCATTGCGGAAAGTCCCTCGGGGTTATGGCACCATATGCACCTAAGCGGGCAGCCCTTTAAAAATACCGTAGTGCGTATTCCGTCACCGTCGCCAAGCGCAAATTCCTTTATATCAAAAATGATTCCATTCATCAGACGGTATATTCCTGTCTTTTCATAACGTGATCCTGGAATTCCTTATCAAGCTCAACAAAGTAAGCCGACCAACCCCATATACGAACAACAAGGTTTCTGTATGCCGCGGGATCTGCCTGCGCCGCCTTCATTGTTTCAAGGTTTACGGAGTTAAGCTGAAGCTGATGTCCGCCGCGCTTGATGAAATACTGTATAAGCGATGCTATCTTGGTAATGCTTTCGTCATTTTTGAAAATGATAGAGGAGAATTCAAGTGTAAGCGGACCGCCGTTCATATTGCGCTTCATATCGTTTGCGGTAAATGAGTTGATTACGGAAACAGGTCCGGGGATCTTTGCAAATATACCGGGAGAGAAGTTTGTGCCAAAGGGCTCGCCCTTACGTCTGCCGTCTGCCGTAGCGCCAAGCTCACGCGCGTGCCACAAGTAGTACATAGCCGTACCCGTGCCCGCGCGGTAGATACCGCCGTAGGCATTCTTCTTCCCTGCCAGGCCATCGGCGTAGATATCCAGCAGACGGGTGGCAAGCATATCGGCAGCATCATCGTCGCAGCCCATCTTGGGGGACTCGTAGCGCAGCAGGTGCAACAGCTCGCTATCCTCGGCAAAATCGTGGGCAAGCCCCGCCAGCAGACGCTCTGCGGTCACGTCCTTTTTCTCAAATACGTGTACCTTGATGGCGGCCAGCGCATCGGCAGCGGATGCAAT
>JAZRLU010000386.1:0-3454 GCA_045647045.1 Eubacteriales bacterium | reverse complement strand
GGCACAAACTGTGAGGGCGCGCCCCACTCGGCATAGCCCTCGCTTTTGGTGGACACAACGTTTATGCCGAAGAACGGCATAATATGCACGCCGCGCGCGTGGCAGGCATCAACAAGGCGCTGCATGCCCTCATCCCCGCCAAGCTTATCAGAGGTGGAGTAGTTACCGTAATCGTAGTAGTATCTGCCCTCAAAGCCCGGCAGATATACAAGCACGTGTTTGCCGTCGATTTTTTGGCACACGTAGTCTATCAAGGGAATAATATCCTCGTATTTATTGAACACGTACCCCGTCCAATGCATACAGTGCGCACCGATAACGAGGGATATATCGGGAAGCCAAGAGGGCGTATCAGCTCTCTTTTCAAAGGGGACAAGGTTATGCGCTGCGGCAACGTAGGATGCAATGCGGTGCTTTACCTCAGCCTTGCCGCCCTCGCTATCCGCAAGACCTATGCGCCACGCAGGGGCAACTATGCTCTCCCCCATTTCGGTGGCATCCTCCTCAAAGATGAGCTCCGCGCGCGTGCCGCCATCACGGCGCATAAATGCAAAGCGCTTTTCACGTATGAGCTTATCCTCCGAGTAAAAGTAATACACGCCCCTATCCGTGTTAAGGAAGGTGGCAGGCGTAGCAAGCTCGCGCCAGCCCTCGGGATAGTGGAGCACGAAGCCGAAATCGTCAACCTCGCGCATAATGCAATCTATAGTACCGTCTACCGCGCCAAGGGGTAAGCCCTCTATAGCGAGCTTAATGCAGTCTGCCCTCTGCCCTGCTATAGTGCCGCCAACGAGCACCTTGCCGCCCTCGGTTTTAAGCCAAAGGCTGCCCTCGCACGCCTCCTGCCCACCCGAGGTAAGGAGTCCTGCCGAATGAAAGCCACACTCCCCCATCTCGGTTTTATCGGGATCTGCGGTAAAAATATTATTCCTTGTGAAAATCTCAACGGAGAGCCGAAGCTCTCCGTATGAAAGGTACACGTTTTTAGGTGTAAAGCTAAGATCGTGCATATATTATTCTCCGTACTCCGCGTAAACCTCTGCAAGTCTGTGCGGATAATTTGTCATAATACCGTCTGCGCCTATCGCAATAAGCTCGCGCATGGTTTCTTTATCGTCTATTGTCCAATAATGTACCGCAAGATTGTGCTTGTGCGCGTTCTTTATCATATCAGCGCGCATAAGGTTGATGCCGTACTCATCGGTAGGGATCTGGAAAACGCACATACCGTCCGTAAAGAAGAGATCAACGCCGGTAAGGTACATTATAAGATATTTAGCCGCGCCTGCCGTGCCGGGGGAGTACATAAAGTTATCGGGTACAAGTCCCTCCTTTTGATAGCGGCGGAACTCGCCGTATATCTCGGAGTGGAAGCTTGCAAGCACAACGCGGTCAAAGGCTTCGTTGCGCTCAAGGATCTCAAGGATCTTTTTAAATGCCTTCTTACCCGTCTCGCCATCCTGCTTTATCTCAACGTTGATCTTATTATTGGGGAACGCGCGGATAAGCTCCTCAAGCGTGGTAGCAAGGAATACCTCGGGATCGCGGGGCTCAATACCCTCGGGATACTCAACGTCAAGGGGTGTTACCTCCCTGCCGTCATCGGTCTTAAACTTAACACGCTCCGAGCCCTCTACAAGTTTTTGATTCTTGGTTTTGTTAGTGTAGCCGAAATCAACGCGCTGCTCTATAAGATCGGAATAATTCCAATCCGCAATAGCGCCCGTAGCATTCGTTTTGCGGTCTATTGTGGTATCGTGCGAGAGGATAACAACGCCGTCCTTGGTAATGGAAACGTCCGTTTCCATCATAACGCGCTCGTCTACGCTGTAGGCATTGTAAAACGCCTCAAGCGTATTGTCGGGAAACTCCTTGTTTCCGCCGCCGTGCGCGATAAGTATCGGCAATTCGCCATCCTTCATCATCGGGTTTTCACCCTTGTAATTATCGGGGCGCGGACAAACTGCAATAACCGTGTATATCAGCAAAAGCGACAGAACTATCGCCGCTGTGATTCTTTTTTTCGTAAACATAAAATTTCCTTTTAATAATATAGGGGCTGTACACAACGTGACAGCCCCTTGTTGTTTTGATTAGTGGCAAGCACTACTCATATATTAAGTTTTTTCTACCAGAGCAACTTCTACCAAAGCAACTGAGGCTCTTTAAATTTTAGTAAGATTGTTCGTTCTTCACACCGAAGCCGCATTTACACACGGCAGCTTGCGAAAAAACGTTTCCCTCCTACCCAAAGCAACTGAGGCTCTTTAAATTTTTAGTAAGATTGTTCGTTCTTCACACCGAAGCCGTATCTACATACGGCGAGCTTGTGTGAAAACGGGCGAGATTACAAAAATTTAACAGCATCAGTGGCAGATGCACTTCTCGGTATCTCTATCAAATATATGGATACGAGATGCATCAATAGCCACAGTAATATCGTCACCGGACTTAGCCTGAGAACGGGAAGAAACTCTTGCGATGATGTTCTTACCGTCGGTAGCATCCTCCATACCCTCAAAGCCGAGGTAGAGATAGATCTCTGCACCCATAAGCTCGGTTACGTCTACGTTAACCTTCATAAGAGAATCGGACATAGACTGGAGGTACATAGGCTCATCGTGAATAGCCTCGGGACGGATACCGAAGATAACGTCCTGATCGATGTACTCCTTAAGAGCGGGGTTATTAGCCTTCTCTGCAGGAAGCTTGATCTCGGTAGTACCGAAGGAAGCGTAAAGGTTCTGACCCTTCTTGATAAGCTTACCGGTGATGAAGTTCATCTGAGGAGTGCCTATGAAGCCTGCAACGAAGAGGTTGCAGGGGAAATCGTAAAGGTGCTGGGGAGTATCAACCTGCTGAATAAGACCGTCTCTCATAACAACGATACGGGAAGCCATTGTCATAGCCTCTACCTGGTCGTGCGTTACGTAGATGAAGGTGGTCTCAACCTTCTTGTGGAGCTTGGTAAGCTCGGTTCTCATGCTCGCACGGAGCTTAGCGTCAAGGTTGGAAAGGGGCTCGTCAAGAAGGAATACCTTGGGGTTACGAACGATAGCACGGCCGAGAGCAACTCTCTGCTTCTGACCACCGGAAAGAGCCTTGGGACGGCGCTCAAGAAGGTGGCTGATGTCAAGAATTCTTGCAGCCTCCTCAACGCGGCGCTTGATTTCCTCCTTGGGAACCTTACGGAGCTTAAGGCCGAATGCCATGTTATCGAAAACTGTCATGTGGGGGTAAAGAGCGTAGTTCTGGAACACCATCGCGATATCTCTGTCCTTAGGAGCGATATCGTTAACGTACTTGTCGCCTATGTAAAGCCCACCCTCGGAGAACTCCTCAAGTCCTGCGATCATACGGAGAGTCGTAGACTTACCGCATCCCGAGGGACCGACGAAGATAAGGAACTCCTTGTCTCTGATTTCAAGGTTGAAGTCCGAAACGGCGGTAACAG
>JAZRLU010000385.1:0-1039 GCA_045647045.1 Eubacteriales bacterium | reverse complement strand
CCCTGCTACTCGCTTTGGAGCAACAGTATATATCTTTGCGGTGCAAAGCCCGTATTTTATATCTGCGATGAGGCATCAGATTGGAATCCCGACTGTAAGGATATCGAATCAAAGGTAACAAGCAAAACGAGGGCGATAGTTGTAATAAACCCCAACAATCCCACAGGCGCGCTGTACTCGGACGACGTTCTTCTTAAAATCGCGGATATCGCAAGAAGAAACGATCTTTTGATCTTCTCCGATGAGATATACGACAGGCTTGTGATGGACGGGCTTTCGCATACATCCATTGCCGCCCTCGCCCCCGACGTTACCGTTGTTACTATGAACGGTCTTTCCAAATCGCATTGCCTTTGCGGCTTCCGCTGCGGCTGGATGATCATCAGCGGACCTCGCGGCGTGCGCGAGACGTATCAGCAAAACATCATTAAGCTTACCTCTATGAGGCTTTGCGCAAGCGCTATACCGCAGATAGCGATACCCGCGGCCCTGCGTGACAGTCAAACACCGGCATCAATGGTAATGCCGGGCGGGCGAATATATGAGCAGCGCGAGGCAACCGTGGCAGAGCTTGCCAAGATACCGTCTATCTCCTTTGTTAAAAACAAAGCTGCGTTCTACCTGTTTCCAAAGCTTGATTGCAAGCGGCTTAATATAACCGACGATAAGAAATTTGCGCGTGACCTATTACACGCAACGAACATACTTATAGTACCCGGAAGCGGCTTTGACTGGCACGAGCCCGATCACTTCCGCATAGTAATGCTGCCCGAGCCGAGCGTATTAAAGAATGCAATACACGACCTTGGCACGTTTCTTGACGGATACAGGCAAAAATGAATTAAGGCAATATCACAAAAGCGTGATATTGCCTTTTCGTTTACTTAACGGTAAGAACTACCTTACCTACGTTTTTGCCCTGATAAAGAATATCGTGCGCCTCTTCTGCCTTCTCAATCGGTAAAACGGCGTGAATGGTGGGCTTTACAAGACCTGCCTCGATCTTCGGATACACGTCCCTAACGATACCTGCAAGTAT
>JAZRLU010000384.1:0-3157 GCA_045647045.1 Eubacteriales bacterium | reverse complement strand
GGCAACGAAGGCGGCAACGAAGGCGGCGAGGATGACACCGAGACCAAGTGCGAGCACGAGGACACCAACAATGACGATACTTGCGACAAGTGCGGCGTTGAGATCCCCTCTCACATTCTTCCCGTTCAACCCCTTTGCCCTCCCAACAACAGTGACGGTTTTTCCAACTACCACTAATTAAGGCATATAATGAACAATAGCTTTACTTACAGCGAGAGCCTCCGTTTTGAGAGGCTCTCGGATGTTTTTGGATACAATTTCAGAATAACGGAGCTATATGCTGCATATCTCGAACGCTTCCCTACCCTTATAACCCCCGAGCTTATCGATATGCTTTGCGCCGATTCGGCTCTTACCGCAAAGGATGCTATCCCTGCCCTGCTTTCCGAGGCATTTGGACTTGATATTGACGATGCGGAGGACAAGCGCCTTATACACGGATATCTTATTCCCTCTGTGCGAATGCTGGATACCGCAAGATATACGGAAAACCCGTACTATAAGAACGTAAAGCTTACCGATATACGCCTTGGTGATTGGGAGATACGTAACGAGACCTATCCTGCATACCGCGCGTTTATTGCGGGGGATATGATCATAGAGGACGGTTTTAAGGAGATACCCCCTCTTGGCTTCTTTGATAAGCCCTTTTCCTTCCCCGCCGTGCTTGAGGGCGGCAACGAGTGGATGACGCTTACCCCCGTTGATCTTGACACCTGCGATGAGGCTATAGAGGCGGCACACGGCAAGGTTATAACCTTTGGGCTTGGGCTTGGATATTACGCATATATGGCATCAGAAAAGGAAAGCGTTACCTCTGTTACCGTAATAGAAAAAAGCCCGAGCGTTATCGAGCTTTTTAAAACCGTTATTTTGCCGCAGTTTCCAAACCGTGACAAGATACGTATAATTGAGGCGGATGCCTTTGAATATGCAGGCGGTGAGATGCCGAGCGAGAATTACGACGTTGCATTTGTTGATACCTGGCGCGATGCCTCCGACGGTGCGCCGATGTACCTTCGCATGAAGGCGCTTGAGCACCTTTCGCAGGGTACAAAATTCCTTTATTGGATAGAAAACTTCCTTATCTCAAAGGTGCGCGCAGACAGATTTGTTGAAATGCGGCGCAAGATCAAAAACGGCGAATATATCCCATACGGCGAGATAATAAAGAACCTTACGGTAATTCCGTAAGAAAAGGGCTACCGTGGCTTTTTACAGCTGCGGCAGCCTTTTTTATACGTGATCAGATGAAAAATGCAATAGCCTCCAGCACCGCAAGATGCAAGGGATAAAAAAGATAGAAGAAATACTTTAAGCGGCGCGTGCCTGCCTTACCGTTATAAAGAAGGAGAAGGGGTAAGGAAAGCAGGCAAAGGAACTGCACGGGCACGAGTATGCCGAAAAAGGATATAAAGCCGTGCTGATTTTCAAGGCATATGGGAATAAGGCAAAGCCCAAGAAGGATTATGCGCGCCGGCTGCGATGAAAGGAGCTTTATAAAGCGCGGTGCTGCGCGGTCACCTATATCGAAAAGCCCTGCAGCTGCAGGTGCAAGCATACCGAAAAAGCCGTAATCAAAGGGTATGGCGAGGAATATCAACCAAATAACGAGGATCACCGCACCGAGAGCCAACGTATAAAGAGGTATCTTATATGCGCGCGGCGCATCAAGCACGGATGCCTTCATCGCATCTAAAAGGTAGATAAGCAGCACCGAAAACGAGAAGGTAAGAAATACGCTTGCATAAAGCGTGCGGTATACCACAAGATAAAATACAAGATATACGCTGCCCGTGATGAATATAAGAAGAAAATGCTTTAATTTATTTTTTGTATACTTACATCCCTCTGCGATAAAGTAAGCAAAAAGCGGAAATGCAAGCCTGCCGACGGCACGGAAGAAGGTAACGCCGGGAAAGAGTATGATACCTGCGTGATCTATTGCCATAAGTATGCAGGCAATAAGCTTCATCGTACTACCGGAAAGTACACCGCACGCGCGCTCTGTATTTATCATTTTGCCCCACTCCTCTCTTTAGCTTTAAAAGTATACCGAAGCCTCGGCGGTGGGAACGTGAGGCTTCGGTAAATATTATTCTGCCTTTACCCAGTAGTAGTTACGGTGGGTATCGGTAAGGCAGATAGCATTTTGCTCGCTGCTTGCAAGCGTATCAAAATAGGTCTTATCCTCTGATCCAAGAGCGGTTGTGAAGTACCACGCGCCACTCTCAAAGATAACGTTTTTAAGGTTGATGCAATGGAAAAAGGCGTTTTTGCCGATGCTACGCACGCTGCTCGGGATAGTTATATCCGTAATGGCGTTGCAACTGTCAAATGCCCAATCTCCGATAGCTTCAAGATTTTCAGGCAGGATCACATCCCTTAAGTAGGAGCAATCCTGAAACGCATATTTACCGATCGAGGTTACACTCTCGGGCAGCACCACGGTATTCAAATAAGCAAAATCGGAAAACGCGTATGGCACAATTTCCCTGCCGGAGGTTAGGGTGATCTTTTTAAAGCCTATAACGTCATCCTTAAAGATTTTATTTAGCTCGCCTGTGCCGGCATAGCAGGTGGATGAGTACGGAAGGGTGGCACTTTGCAATTTTTCGCACGCAAAAAATGCGCTGCTACCGATCAAGGTAACGCTATCTGCTATTACGATTTCTTTTAAAACCGCATTTTTCATAAAAGCAAGCGAGCCTATTTTTGTAACGCCCTGCGAAACGGTAAGGCTTGAAATCGCATTGCAGCCGTAAAAGGCATAATTGCCTATATACTCCGTGCCCTGCGGTATCACAAGATCGGTAACGGCAAGCCCGTTTACGTAAAGAGCCTTTAAGCCGTGTGTAGGCGAAGCGCTTTCACTTTCAAAATCTATAGCACACCAGGCCGAAATATCCTCTATATAAAGAGCCTCAACACCGCTTACGTGATCGAAGGCGGATGCACAGATCCTTTTTATGCTTGATGGCACGCTTATGCTCTTCAGCGACTCGCATTGATAAAAGGTGTCGTTTTTAATTTCGGTAAGCGAGCTGCTTAAAACAACGTTTTCAAGCCCCCTGCACGTACGGAAAGCACCGATGCCGACGTCGGTTACGCTGTTTGGAATAGCTATGCTTTCTAATGCCGAACCTGAGAACGCATG
>JAZRLU010000383.1:0-1208 GCA_045647045.1 Eubacteriales bacterium | reverse complement strand
AGCGCCGCCTTAAGACCGCCCGCAATAGTTACCGCCACCGTAGGATGCTATATCCGTAAGGGTACGCTGACCTACAGAGTCACTGTTATAGGGGTTCATCGTGCTTACCGCAATATCGTTTGCTCTCATATATGCGGCAAGCTGCGTTGCATTCTTGCGCTCGCCCTCTATCTCTACAACCTCGGCGGTGTAGTTCATACCGTCGGAGATAAGCATTACCTCCTTGGTATCGTTATCGCGCTGTATAAGCATATCAAGCGCCGCCTTAAGACCGCCCGCAATAGACGTGCCCTGCGTAGGCTGCATTGCATTGATCTTCTTTGCTATATCCTGCCTGTTTACCGCCTTGGTAGCCGACTGGATAACCTTAACGTCGCCCGCAAAGGATACAACTATAACGTCATCCTCATCGGAAAGCAGATTAAGCAGGTGTATTGCCGCCTGCTTTGCAACGGCAAGGCGTGATGCTGTGTACATACTGCGCGAGGTGTCTATAACTATCGTATAAAGCTTGGGATCCTGCGCACTGTTACCGAATCTTACGGGGAGCATATTTTCAAGGCTCTCCAGCGCATCGTCGGTCTTGTTCTGTATGCTGTTGTCACCAAAGGTAACAAGAGTTTTACCGTACTGCGAAACAACCGTTTCCGCACTTTCGATAAACGCCGAAACGTTGTTAAGCGCGCGCACGTCGGTAGCGGAGATCATTATCTCGTCATATCTGCAAAGCTCCTCTACGCTTGTGGGTATATCATAAGGGGAGCTTACTATATTAAGCCCTTCAAGCTCCGCAAGCTCCTCACGCAAGGAGTTAAGCGTTTTGTTGCTTGTGGTTAAAAGATGCGCATCGATCCTTGCAAGCGAGCCGAAAAGCCTTGCCGCAGCGCGCACGTCATCCGCGCTCTCGGTAATAAGAAGCAGCGTTATATCGGGGCTTACCGCCTGGGTAAAGGAAAGCGCGTTGTTGTGAGGTGAGCTGTCACCCTCAACGCTTACCGTTACGTCATAATCGTAGCTGCCTGCCGCATCCGTAGGAAGGGCGAAGTTTACCACGTTGTAGCCCGAGGTAAGCTGCGCCGCCCTGTCCGTAAGCTTTTCACCGTTGCGGAAAAGAGAGATTATAGCGCGCACGTCCTTGCTTGACTGAACGAGCACGTCTACGGATGAATCGTGATTTAAATAGGTGGTGGGTGTGAAATCTACCGCAG
>JAZRLU010000382.1:0-2406 GCA_045647045.1 Eubacteriales bacterium | reverse complement strand
CGCGTGTGCCCCCTTGTCCAAAATTAAACGTAACCTAAAAAAAGATGGCAGAGAAGCATTTTTCGCTTTTTCTGTCATCTTTTATTTCGTTTATTTTACTTAGGCATTGATATACCGCACGGCGGGCGCTTAAGACTCCTTCTCGCCCCTTGCTCTCGCCCCCTCACTTCGCAGCGATCTTACAAACGATACTGCAAGGAATGCCGTAACCGCTATGGATATCAGATCGGATATCGGCGCGGCGTAAAGTATTGCTTCAACGCTTGGGAAGATCAGAGGCAAAATGATTATAAGCGGAATAAAGCAAACAACGTCACGTATCATAGATGCTATCACCGCAAAAACGGGTCTACCCGCCGCCTGATAGAATATCGAGTTCATCTTTACAACGCAGCTTATCGTAAGAAGGGATAGGAATATGCGCAGCGTTTTTGCTCCGAATTCCCAATAAGCCTCCGGTGAAACGTTGCTCGGAGTACCGAAAAGACCTATCACAAAATTCGGTGCCAGCTCAAACAGCAGGGTAAACAGAACTCCTATTGTCACGGTGCACGCCATTATTTTGCCGTACAGCTGCTTTACTCTGTCATACTTTTTCGCACCCATATTATAGCTAATAATGGGCTGGCATCCAAGCACGATGCCAACAACAAGATTTATAACCACCGTAAATATCTTGCTCTCAATACCTATAATTGCGATCGGGATATCCGATCCGTATTTAGATAGCATACCGTATTTTGAAAGCTGAACGTTGCAAAGCACCGCAACGGCAACTATAGCAGCTTGCGTAACAAAGGTGGACGCTCCCATTTTTATAACCGCAAATGCCGTTTTTGCTCTCGGAATAAAGCTTGCGGCTTTAAGCTTAAAGGTCTTTGGCTTAAGGAAATATATAAGTGTCATTACAAATGACGTGCCTTGCCCGATAACCGTTGCAATAGCCGCACCCTTCATCCCCATATCAAGCGCAAAAATAAACACGGGGTCAAGGATAATGTTAACTATAGCGCCTACAAGTATGGTAAGCATCGACCAAAGCGGGCTGCCGTCTGCACGGATAACCGAGTTTGTTGCATTGCATAAAATATAGATCGGCATCATAGCAAGCACTATATCAAGATATTCCACCGAGTAAGTAAGCGTTTTCTCGGAAGCGCCGAAAAGCGTAAGTATAGGCTCTTTAAACGGATAGATCAGCGCGATCATAAAAATTCCGCAAAGAAATGCAAGCGTTATGCTTCCGCCGATGGCGCTATGTGCGTTTTCATCGTCGTTTTTGCCTTGGCAAATGTTAAGGTAGGCGGCGCATCCGTCACCGAAGCACCATGCGAAAGCCTGTGCTATGATAAATACGGGGAACACAACTCCCGTAGCGGCGTTTCCAAGTGCACTAAGCTCACTGTTGCCGATAAAAATCTGGTCAACTATATTGTAAAGCGAGCTGATAAGCAGCGATAAAATGCAGGGGATAGAAAATTTCAGCATTAGCCTGTTGATATCGGATTCTCCGAGATCAACGTTTGTCTTGTTTAAACTCATAATACGTCCTTTGTATTTTTGCGTGATGCCTGCCCACAGGCACGGGTAACATTATAACGACAATCGAAAGTCGAAATTCTTGAATTTCGACCGCAAAGCAAAGCTTAGCGAACAAATTTCAACAGTGAAATTTGTCGATTTCTGTTGCAATGATATAGATGCAAAAAGCCGTTTTTGGCTTTTTGCTCGGCTGATGTATCAGCCGTGAAAAGGCATAATAGCCTTTTCGACATTCTATAGTCATTATAACACACACTCACGGAAAAATCAATTGCCGCGGCACAATTACCTCATCACACCTCGCTAAATAAAATGCTACTCGGCATCAGTTCCTTTGCCAAGCTGCCTTACAGCCTCGTTTGCCTCCTCTATAAGGAACTTCATAAAGATCTCAACCGATTTCTTCGTGTACTTGTTGTTCGGTATATAGGCATACGTATGGCGCTTTATTCCAACGTTCTTCAGAACTATGTTTTCGGAGAAAAGCCCGCCCCATGAAACAGCGGGTATAAGGGCGATGCCAAGCCCCATTTCAATGTACTTTCGCACGTACGTGGGGTCATTCAGCTCAAAGGCAATATTCGGTATGAAGCCCGCTCTTTTACACTCCTCATCCGTTTGCGTTGCAAGTCCTACTATGAAGCGCTCGTTTTTAAGATCGGCTATCTGCAAGTTTTCCTTGCCGGAAAGAGGATGATCCTTTCTCATTGCGATCAAAAGATCCTCTTCGAGGATAAGTATCTTTTCCTTTGCATCGATCGGCAAGGTGTATGAGATAAGAATATCAACGTCCTTCATAGGCGCCTCGCCGAAGGTCATACTGAATTTCACCTCGGGATGCACGGCAATGAATTTTTCCATAGC
>JAZRLU010000381.1:0-2905 GCA_045647045.1 Eubacteriales bacterium | reverse complement strand
CCGCTTGGCCTCCGACTTGCGTGCTTTGTTTTGCGCACCAATCCTTTGCCATAGAATAGAGTATCGGGGGCATTACGTCGTGCGAGGTAGTGCCGATCATATAAGGAATGGCGTGCTGCTTGCCTGCCTTTACAAGCTCGCTGCCGTCAGCTATAACAAGCTCGCCATCGATGCAGGGAGAGCAACCGCCGCCCATTGCAGCCTTTTTGTTTTCCTGCCATACGCGGAAAAGAACGTCTACGGGCACGGCTCTGAACTGTTCAAGAGTAGATGCGCCGCACTTTTCCATGATCATTTTCCAATAATCATAGCCCTTTTCAGGCTGCGGTGTCTTAAGCATTTTGCTGACGCCACCGCCGCTGCACATAACAGCCTTATGGAATACCCCCTCTGAAAGAGGTGAGAGGCAATGCTGCTGCACGCTCATTGCTCCGGCGCTTTGCCCCATAATAGTGATATTATCGGGATCACCGCCAAAGGCGGCTATATTATGCTTTACCCACTTGATAGCGGTAAGCTGATCGTAAAGACCGTAATTGCCCGTTTTACCGGCTTCCGCCTTAAGCTCGGGGAGCACGGCAAAGCCAAGCGGGCCAAGGCGGTAATTAAGTGTTACGCCTATTACACCCTTTTGTGGCCAAACGGGGATATCAAAGTGCTTTTCGTGACCGCAGCCGCCGGTGTATCCACCGCCATGGATATAAACGATAACTGGCAGCTTCCCCTCTGCTTTTGCAGGGGCAAAAACGTTAAGAAAAAGGCAGTCCTCGCTATACGTATAGCTCTCGCCCTTGCGGAACTCGTTGTAATAGAATGTCTTTTTAGGCATCTGTGCTTCGTCATAAAATGCGCGGAGCTGATACGAGCACGCGCCGTATTCGGTAGCATCATAAACGCCCTCCCACGCGGTAACCTCGGTAGGATATTCAAAGCGTCCTGCCGTTGCATAACGGATGCCCTTGTATGCGGCTATTCCCTCGGCGCTTGCGTGAGTACCGCGCACCGCACCGCAGGGAGTATTTACGATATATTCCATAAACACCTGCTTAGTCAAAATTATTTTTTGTGTTTTCGCCTTCTGTAGCCTCTGCGCTATCTGCAGCGGGAGCTTCGGATACCTCTGCGCCCTCGGCCGCCTCAGCAACAGCTTCATCCTCTACAGCGGTAAGCTCTGCCTTCTTTGCAGCCATCTTTGCACGGATATCGGGAGTGATATTCCATACGAACTTAAATGCTGCCCAAGAGCCGATAATGAATACTGCGGGGATAAGCACGCAGATAACCTTGAAGCCAAGGATCGTGCTATCGCCCTGAACGTCGATCTCGGGCTTGTAGCCGATCCAGTCAAGAGCGAAGAAGCTTACGCCAAGACCAACGGTCTGACCTATACGGCGAGAAAGGTTGAACGCGCCGTAGATAGAGCCCTCTGTTCTCTTCCCCGTTGCAAACTCGTTATAGTCTATAGCCTCACCAACAAGTCCCCACTGCATCTGGATAGATACCATAGCAAGACCGGAGCCAACACCGAGGATAACGCCGTGTACAAGGGGAGGTACCTCCATAAACAGGTGCATTACGAACAGCGCGCCGCAAATAACACCGCCTGCAAGGAGGGTGTAGCGAATTACCTTTTCAAGTCCCATCTTCTTACATATGAAGGGCACAGCCGCCATAGATGCTACCATAAAGGGAGCGGAAAGAACGGATGCGATAGTTTTATAAGTAACGTCGTTATATACCGCAGCATACATATACATACTGATATTCTCGGTAAGATACTGCATCGTGCAGATGCATACGCCGTGTATGCAAAGTGCAACGAATGCGCGGTTTTCCTTAATAACGTTAAGAATGTCGGTAAACTTAATATCGTCTGCCTTAACGTCCTCGTTAACTACTCTGCGCTCCTCTGTCATTGCATAGTGAAGCAAGCATACAACGAAGCCGATAACGGCACACGCAACGCCTGTTATCATATAACCCGTAGAGGATCTGTCACCAAACATACCGATAATAACGGGGCCAACCATACCGGGGATCATATTACCGATCATCGATCCTACGCCACGTGCGGAGGAAAGAGACGCTCTTTCGGAGTCATTTGTTGACATCGCGGAAAGAAGCGAGCCCATGGGGATGTTGAACATCGTGTACGATGCCTCGTAAAGTATCTTGAACGAGAAGAGGGCTACAAGAAGCGGAATACCGTCCATAAACGTAGGAACGGTCCACATTGCGATCGCGCTTACCGCAAGCAGGGGTGTTGCGCGAAGCAGCCAGGGGCGGAATTTACCCTTTTTGTTCTGGTTTTTTGCAAACGCCTTATCCATCAGCGCGCCCATCATAGGATCGTTAATAGCGTCCCAAATAGTCCAGATGATAGTAAGTACACCCATCACCGTTGCGTTGATGCCGAGAACGTTTGTACAGTAGATCGAGAATATGCTTGCCATCAGGGCGAAGGTCATACATCCGCCAAAGTCACCGAACATATAGCCAAACCAATGCTTGGTGGTAAGCCCTCCCGTCTTTTTGCCTAAATTCATTTTCATAGTGCATCTCCTTTGTTGTCTTGAATTTTTCACTTTAAAGATATCGGGCGGTATCTTTGCCACTCAGCATTGTTACGCGCTATTAGCCGCGCCCCGATCGGTGCACAACCTTGTAAAGTATACCATAACTTTTTGTATAAATCAATACGGTTTGCTGCAGTTAATGTTTTTCTGCGTTTTCATCTTATTTCAAGCTACAATGCGTGCCCGCCTGAAACCTTTATGACCTGACCTGTGATCATTCTTGCCTGCTCGCCGGATAAAAACAGTATCGCATCCGCGATATCCTGCGGCTGAATAAGCTTACCCATAGGTATCAGCGGCAGCACCGCCGCTTCAAGCTCGCGGTCTAT
>JAZRLU010000380.1:0-5463 GCA_045647045.1 Eubacteriales bacterium | reverse complement strand
TTTCCGCTGCCTGCGCCCGCAAGCACAAGAAGCGGGCCCTTAAGCGTAAACACCGCGCGGCATTGCTCGGGATTCAGCTTCTCGCCAAACACCTTATCAAAAAGCGCACGCTTGGCATTTGTATATTCTATATCAATTTTTCGCATAGATTGCTTACCTCAATTGAGTATTTCCAACAAAAAACGGTGCGGTAGTAAATTTTACTCCGCTTTTGTACGGATAAAACAGCACACGCACCCGATGCCGCACAAATTTCTCTTTGCGGGGCGGATAAACAAAACTTCAGTTTTCCATTATTTTTGAAGGAAGCAGTAAAGATACAAAAAAAGTTTTCCACATCCAAAACTGTGGAGTATGTGGAAAAGTGTTGGTTGAAAAGCCTTGATTATCAAGAATTTTCCGCCGTTGAACTCTACTTGCCCACAGTTTTCCACACCGTAGTATGTGGATAGTGTGGAAAACCGTTTGCAAGCCAAAATATCAATTTTCCGCTTTTTGCAGGATTTTCATCCGCGCGGCGCACTCTTTCGACAAAATGCGAATACGTTAAATCTGCCCGCATTTTTTTGGTTTACTTTTCGTAAAAAGAACGAATAAAAAAGAGTTAAACTGTAAAATCAGGATTTTTTGCCGCCTTTTTTGCCACCCTTTTTGGTGCTTTTGCCACGTGGCGAGGACATACGGTCCGCCTCATATCTTATACGTGCGGCATCCTCACCGAAAATGCGGTCAAGCTTGGTTTTTCCCCTGCCGCCGCTTGCAGATGCACCGCCTCTGCCGCCGGAAGAGCCACCCCTGCCGGACGTACTCTTTACGTAAGGCCCGGATGCACTAAAGCCCCTGCCTTCGGATCTCTTTCTTTTATTCTTCGCATGGCGCGATGCCTCGGAGCTTCGTCCGTTCGGCGTGCGCTTGATAAACTCGCCGCTGCCGCCGCCCTTTGCAAATGCGGGGCGTATCAGGCATTCGGGTGACGTACCGATAAGATCCTCTCTGCCGGCAAGCATAAGTGCCTCGCGCACAAGATTCGCATTCTCGGGGCGCGAGTACTGTAGCAGCGCGCGCTGAAGCAGCTTTTCGCGGTAATCTGTGGTAACCTCAACGTGCTTTTTCGTCAGCGGATGAATACCCGTGTAGTACATAACGGTTGAGATCGTGCCGGGGGTAGGATAAAAGTCCTGCACCTGCTCGGGCGAGTAGCCCCATTTCTTAAGCCAAAGCGCCATTTCCACAGCATCGTTCATCGTTGAGCCGGGGTGGCTTGACATAAGATAAGGTACAAGATATTGCTCAAGCCCCGCCTCTCGGCAAAGCTCAAAATATTTCTTTCTGAAGCGCTCGTACACCTCAACGGTCGGCTTACCCATCATAGTAAGCGCATTCTTCGCACAATGCTCGGGCGCTACCTTAAGCTGCCCCGATACGTGATCGCGCACAAGCTTTTTAAAGAAGGAATCGTCCTTATCGTAAATAAGGTAGTCAAAGCGTATACCCGAACGGATAAACACCTTTTTGATGCCGGGGATCTGCTCGATCTTTTCAAGCATATGCATATATTCCGTATGATCTATTTCAAGATTCTTACACGGAGTGGGTGCAAGGCATTTTTTAGAAGGGCAAACGCCGTCCTTCTCCTGTTTTTTGCAAGAGGGGTAGCGGAAGTTTGCCGTAGGACCGCCAACGTCGTTTATGTATCCCTTAAAGTCGGGCATTTTAGCTATTATTTCTGCCTCCCTGATAACGCTTTCCTCGCTTCTCGATCTTACCTCGCGCCCTTGGTGGAAGGCGATCGCGCAGAAATTGCACGCGCCAAAGCAGCCGCGGTTGTGGGTTATGGAGAACTTGACCTCGGTAATCGCGGGCACGCCGCCAAGAGGCTCGTAATCGGGGTGATAATCGCGCGCGTAGGGCAGAGCATAAACTCTGTCAAGCTCCTCGCGCGTAAGGGGCGGCATAGGCGGATTTTGCACCAGCATCTTATCGCCGTAATATTCTATTATCGCACGTCCGTGGTGCGAGTCGGTATTCTTGTACTGAATGCCAAAGGCTGCGGCATATGCCTCCTTGTCGGTCTTGATAACGTCGTAGTCACCAACCTCGATAGCGTCAAAGTGCACCTGCTCACCCTTTTGGGTAAGGTATACCGTGCCGCGCACGTCGCGTATCTTCTTTACGGGCACACCCTTGTCAAGAAGCTTCGCTATGCGGATAAGGATATTTTCTCCCATACCGTACGCAAGCAGATCTGCGCGCGAATCAACAAGCACACTGCGGCGCACACGGTCATCCCAATAGTCATAGTGCGCAAAACGGCGCAAGGATGCCTCAAGTCCGCCTATAACGATAGGCACGTCACCGTACGCCTCGCGTATTCTGTTGCAGTAAACTATAACCGCACGGTCGGGGCGTGCGCCCATTTTTCCGCCGGGGGAATAGTAATCGTAGGAGCGCTTCTTTTTCGATACCGTATAGTGCGCTACCATCGAATCAATATTTCCGCTTGATACAAGGAAGCCAAGGCGAGGGCGTCCAAAGCGCTTGAAATCCTCGCAGCTTTTGTAATCGGGCTGCGAGAGCACCGCAACTCTGAAGCCCTCCGCTTCAAGCACGCGCGTTATAATAGCCGTGCCAAAGGAAGGGTGGTCAACGTATGCATCACCCGAAACGTAAACGAAATCAACCTCGCCCCAGCCGCGCGCCTTAACGTCGGCGGCACAAACGGGCAAAAAATCGGATCTGGTACTCATAAGTTATATAGTAAAGCTGTCAAGGCAAACCTCGCGCTGAGTTCCGTCTGCCATATTACGAAGCTGGGCTACGCCTGCCTCTATCTCGGAGTCACCTATAATAAGGGTGTTTTCCGCACCTATCTTGTTTGCGTACTTCATCTGTGCCTTAAGGCTTCTGCCAACGGTATCGCACTCTGCGATCATACCGCCGCGGCGCAGTCTTTCAACAATGGCAAGCGCCTTTATCTGTGCGGCACGGCCAAGAGCGGCAACGTAAAGCACGGGGCGTGCAGGTGCGATATCGGCAACGCCTGCCTCACGCATTGCAAGTATTATTCTTGTGATACCCATACCAAAGCCTATACCGGGAAGCTCGGGGCCGCCAAGCGAGGATACAAGTCCGTCGTATCTTCCGCCGCCGCAGATGGTAGACTGTGCGCCGATGCCCTCTGCAATAAATTCAAACACGGCACCCGTGTAGTAGTCAAGACCTCTTACGATAGAGGGATCTATAACGTACTCTATCTCCATAGCGTCAAGCGCTGCGGTAAGTGCATCAAACTTTTCCTTGCAGCTCTCGCAAAGGTGATCTATTGTCTTGGGCGCATCCTTGGCAATGCCGCGGCATATGGGGCTCTTGCAGTCAAGAAGGCGAAGGGGGTTTTTGTTAAGTCTGTCCTTACAGGTGTCGCAAAGCTCGTCCTTACGGGCGGAAAAGTGGTCAACAAGGGATGCGCGGAAGGCAGGGCGGCACTCCTTGCAGCCGATAGAGTTGAGGTGAAGGGTAACGTTCTTAAGACCGAGGCGGCGTATTACCGATGCCGCAAGCGCAATGGCGGTTGCATCGGATGCGGGATCGTGGCTGCCAAAGGTCTCCGTTCCGAACTGGAAGAACTCGCGGCTTCTGCCTGCCTGGGGCTTCTCGTGGCGGAAGCAGGAGATTATATAGTAAAACTTAAGGGGCATTGTGTCAGAGCATCTTCCGTTCTCAATGATAGCTCTTGCAACCGATGCCGTTCCCTCGGGGCGCAGGGATATGGATTTACCCTCGTCACCGTCGCGGAAGGTGTACATTTCCTTTTGCACAACGTCCGTTGTGTCACCTACACCGCGCACAAAAAGCTCGGTGCTCTCAAAGGTAGGTGTGCGGATCTCGCCGTAGCCGTACTTCTCCGCCTCCTCGCGCATTATGCCCTCAATGTAGCGGAACAAGGGAGTCTCATCGGGCAAAATGTCCATAGTTCCTTTAATCTTCTGTATCATTATCGTTTCCTCCGTTTATTTTTTCACAGCATATTGAAAGAAGCTCGTCTATGCGCTCCGTATCGCCTATCCATTCAAGCATACCTATAACGGCTTCAAAGCCCGTTGCGGTTCTGTAGTCCTTACCCGAGGCGCGCTTCGGCTTGTTAAGGTGCGTTGAGTTAAAGGCGCGGCGGAAAACCTCGCGCTCATCGTCAAGCAAAAGCTCTTCGATAGCCGCATAAGCCCTTGCCTGAGCCTCGGCGGTAACGTATTCAAGCGCAAGCTCGTTAAGCTCCCCCGCCTTCGTTATACCGCGCAAAACAAGCATCCTTCTTACGTAAAGCGCGTGGCGTGCATCCCCTATGTAAGCAAGTGCCGCGGATGAGGGTAGGCTTGCACCGGATATTTTATCGTGCATCACGGTCTCCTCTCTTTGAAATATTGTCACCATTACAGTATACCAAAAAAAATATCCGAAATCAATAGATTTCCTAAAATATTTAAAACTTAATTAAAGATAAAAATATTTTACAAAAAGGGTTGAAATACAAGCGGCGCGTATGCTATAATATAATAACGGGACGTATCGTCCTATATTCGGAGGGCGGTAGGCTTTATGAACGATCTCGGGTATATTGACAGAAATTTGGATAGGCTTTATGCCACCAGAGAGGCGGCATCGGCGCGTGCAGGTGTTCCCCTGCCAAAGCTTGTTGCGGTAACAAAGAGCGCATCGGATGAGGAGGTGCTGCACCTATTATCTCTCGGCGTTGATGCTATCGGTGAAAACCGACCTCAGAATCTTGTAGCGCGCGGTGATCTTCTTGCCGCGGCGGGTTATTTTCCCGAGCTGCATCAGATAGGCACTCTGCAGTCAAACAAGGCGCGCCTTGTTGCAGGCAGGGCGGCACTTATCCATTCACTCTCATCGGATTCGCTTGCAAGGGAGCTTTCAAAGCGTGCAAGAGCGGAGGGGATCGTGATACCCGTTCTGATAGAGATAAATTCGGCATGCGAGCTGCAAAAGGACGGTGTAATGCCGGATGATGCCGAGCGCTTTATGTGCTCGCTTTTGGAGTACCCCGAGCTTTCGGTGCGCGGGCTTATGACAATGGGGCCGGCAGGCTGCACTCCGTCTGAAATACGCGGATATTTCCGCAAGACCCGCGAGCTTTTCGATACTCTCGGTGCGCGGTACGGCTTTGGCGAGTCCGCTATTCTTTCGATGGGAATGACGGATAGCTATGAGGTTGCAATAGAAGAGGGCTCAACGATGATACGCGTTGGGCGCAGGCTTTTTGAAAAATAAGGAGGTAGGGTATGTTTTTTTTCCGTAAACAGGCAGATAAGATCAATAAAAGACTTCAGGATGATGAAGAGATAACCTTCAAAAGATACGATGACGTAGCAGATGCAGGCATCAGGAGCGAGCAGCAGGCTCAGCTTACCGCCCAAGCACCAAGTCGGAGGCCAAGCGGTCTTAGGAAGA
>JAZRLU010000379.1:0-3623 GCA_045647045.1 Eubacteriales bacterium | reverse complement strand
TCAACAACTGTACGTTCAATACTGTTGGTGCGCCCGACGGTGCTATCCTCTTCGATAACAACTGGGAGTTCGTAAACAACACCGTAACCGTTAAGGGCGGTAAGATCGTTGCGAACAACGGCGAGTTTGTGATCGAGACCTTCAATGCTAAGAACACCTCCTCCGTTACCTTCGTAAAGGATGACAACGGTGCTTACACCGTGCTTGAGCTTCCCACAAACTCCATCCTTGCTTCCGATACCGTAAACGGCGGCAATCTTAAGTTCGTTAAGGTAGACGAGATCGGTAACACCGCGATCTACAAGCTCCGTGACAGCGCACTTGCAGATACAGACGTAACTCCTCTTGCATCCGTAACGCTTTGGCGTGACCTTATCTTCAACGTATACGTACCCAAGTCCGCAGCTCTTACCGGCTTCACTCTTGACGGTAAGACCTACACCGATCTTGCAGCACTTGAGAGTGCAACGGTTGACGGCAAGGAATACTACCTTGTAAGCATTCCTCTTGCATCAAGCGAGGCGGCACGCACTATCTCGCTTACAATGAACGTAAATGCGGGCGATAAGAGCACTACCGTATCCTACAGCCTTGGCGTTATCAAGTACGCGCAGATCGTGCTTGAGCGCGGCACAGCTGTAGAAAAGCAGCTTGCATCCGATATGCTCTCTTACGTAAGAGCGGCATACGTATACTTCGGTAAGGCAAACGATGCGGCTGTAGCGGCTATCGATGCTATCATCGGCAAGGATTACGATAAGAACAATGCTCACACCGCGGAGGGCAGCACAGAGGCGTCAACCGCAGGTCTTAAGGGCGCAACCCTCGTGCTTGATGCAACCCCCGCCATCCGCTTCTATCTTGCAGACGGTGCAGATGCATCCGCGTATAAGTTCTACGTTGGCGAAAACGCTGTAGCAACCGTTACCGGTACCGATACCAACGGCGCGTACGTAGAGATAGACGTTAATGCTTACCTTATGTGTGAAACCGTTACCTACACCGTAAACGGTGCAGAGGGCGGCAGCTACCATATAGCAAGCTACTATAAATACGCATCCGAGGGTACAGATGCTACTCTTACGTCCCTTGTAGACAGACTTTGGAGATATTTCCAGAGCGCAAGAGCATACAGAAATGCAACAGTATAAACGGAGGTAAGAAAGATGAAAAAATACGAACGTCCGATGCTTGAATATATCCGTGCTGAGGATAACGACATTATAACGTCATCTCCGGGTACTGAGATGCCCACCTATCCCGAAACGGGAGAGCTTTGGGATCTCGATCTTAATATCAACTAAAGCCAATGCGCCATCCTCCGCTCGGAGCGGTGGCAAGGGGCAGGGACTCTTTGCGGTCCTTGCCCCTTTATCTTATATTTTAAAAGTAAAAAAGTTCCGAGTATTGTTTTTTTGTAAAACGTATTGATAATCCATGTAATATATGATAAAATAATACTATTCCTTAAAGGAGGAAAGTGTATGAATAAACAGAATGATGCGCAGAAGCGTTACGGTCTGCCTACCGCTATCTGTATGGTAGTTGGAATAGTAATAGGCTCCGGAATCTTTTTTAAGGCGCAAAACGTATTAAAGGTAACGGCAGGAGATTCCCTGATGGGTGTGCTTGCTTGGCTTATAGGCGGTGCTGTAATGGCAATATTCAGCGTTACCTTCGGCTTTATGGCAACCAAGTATGAAAAATGCGGCGGCGCGGTTGACTATGCAGAGGCAACCTGCGGCAAGACGTACGCATATTTCGTAGGCTGGTTTATGGCTATGATATATTATCCGGCAATGACGTCGGTGCTTGCTTGGGTATCCGCAAGATATACCCTTGTCGCGATAGTGGGTGATGACAGCAAGATAGCAAGCGCGGAGTGTATGGTTATTGCAGCTCTGTATCTTATTACTTTCTATTTTATAAATACCTTAGCACCCCGTATTGCGGGTAAATTCCAGGTATCAACTACGGTAATAAAGCTCATCCCTATATTCTTTATCGCTCTTGTAGGTACCGTCATAGGTCTTGTAAACGGAAACCTTGTGGATAGCTTCTCCTACGTAACAGAGCATGCAGGGCAGATTTATCCCGGTACAGACTCTACCGTAATAGGTACGGGCAGCCTCTTTACCGCGGTTTGCAGCACCGTATTTGCATACGAGGGCTGGATAATAGCAACCTCTATCAACTATGAGATCAAGGATTCAAAGCGCAACCTTCCCATCGCGCTCGGCATTGGTGCGGCTGTTATAATTGCGGCATACGTGCTTTACTACGTAGGCGTTCTTGCGCTTGCGGATATGGATAAGCTTGGTGTAAACGGCACTACCGAGGCATTCAAGTTCTTCGGTCCTGCTATTGCCGCTATAATCAATATTGTTATCGTTATATCCTGCCTCGGTACTCTTAACGGTCTTATGCTTGCGTGCACTAGAGGATTTTATGCGCTTTCCGTAAGAAACGAGGGCGTAGCACCCGAAACACTTTCGCAGGTGGATAAAAAGACAGGTATTCCCACAAACTCCGCCGCTCTTGCGCTCTTTATATGCGTGCTGTGGCTTGCATATTTCACGGGCGGTCAGTTCTTCGGCTGGTTTGGCAGCTATGCCTTTGATTCTTCCGAGCTTCCCATTATAACCCTTTATCCTCTTTACGTTCCCATTCTTGTTATGTTCATGAAAAAGGAAAAGGATCTTCACCCCGTAAAGAGATTTGTATTCCCGATGCTTTCAATAGCGGGCGTTGCCGTGCTTGTTGTGGCAAGCATTGTAAGCCATAAGCTTGGCAACCTCTATTACCTCGCTGTATTTGCTGTGATAATGGCTATTGGCGCAGCGTTCTATTTTTACAACAATAAAAATACCGCGAAAGGGCTGTCTGAAGCCACGACGGTAAAAAATTTGACAACGGAGAATGAGATATGACTGAATACGGTAAATATATTGACGGAACGTCTGATTTTTGTATAACAGAGGCGGATATACCGCGAAATTGGTACAACTATTTCTGGAATGACAGCTACGTAACCTATACGTCGCAAACCGGTGCGGGTGAGAGCTTTGTGCAGGATGATCTTGGCAGAAGGATAAAGCTCGTAGCCGATAGGGGCTTCTTTATCACCGAGGGCGATAGGCATTGGGGCATCGCAGGCCTGCCTGTAGAAGAGGCGCGCGATAGCTACAAATGTATTCACTACCGCGGCAGAAGCGATATTATAACCGAAAATTACGGTATACGCTCCAATGTAAGCATCACCGTGCCCACAGAGGATAACGTTGAGCTTTGGCAGGTAAAGGTGAAAAACCTTACTGCAGAAAAAAGAAGCATCAGGGTGTGCGCCTTTATGGGTAGCGCCTTTGATGGGGCTTATGGGCGTCAGGGATATAATACCGAGGCATCATATATAGACGGTGATATCCTCTATATAACCAAGCGCACCAATATGTACGGCGAATACGTAACCGCATACGGCTTTATGGCACTTTCGGAAAGGGATGGCTACTGCGGTAGGCGCAACGGCATTATAGGTCCTTACGGCTCGTTTGCATATCCTGCATTTTTGCGTAACGGCGGCTTTGAGAGCTCTGTTGGCTGCGGTGAAAAGCTTGCATACGGTA
>JAZRLU010000378.1:0-1250 GCA_045647045.1 Eubacteriales bacterium | reverse complement strand
CAAGCAGGGCACTTACGTGCCCGATAAAGTACGGCGGCAGCATCAGCACCGCCCTGCAGTCACCAGACAGGGGGTATTCCGTGTTATAGTCGGAGGGCTGTGAGAGTATTCCAAGATAGTAAAAGATCTCGGAAATTGCGGCGGCATCATTTGCGTTTTCTGAAAAAATGCGGATCATATAAGATCTCCTTTAATGTTTTTTGTGTTGACAAAAGCGGCGGCGCGGTGTATAATCATATCATAAATCATACGAGGTGATAAAATGAAGACCGTATTAGTAACAGGCGGCTCAAGGGGCATCGGCAGGGAATGTGTAAAAATGTTTTCCGATGCGGGCTACAGGGTTGCATTTACCTATAAATCATCGGAGCAGGCGGCAGCGCAGCTTGCATCCGAGTGCGGCGCGCTTGCCATTCGTGCAGATTCGGAAATACCTGCAGAAATAGAGGCGGCGGTTGCGCTTTGCGAGCGTGAGATAGGCGCGCCCGAGGTGCTTATAAACAATGCGGCGGTATCCTCAATTGCTTTGATAACAGACGTTACGCTTGAGGAATGGCATCGCGTAATGAACGTTTCCGTAACCGGCTCATTTTTGTATTCAAAGTGCGTTTTGCCCAAAATGATAAACAAAAAATGGGGCAGAATAATAAATATCGGCTCTATGTGGGGTAGCGTTGGCGCAAGCTGCGAGGTGCATTATTCCACCGCAAAGGCGGCAATAGAGGGCTTTACCAAGGCGCTTGCAAAGGAGGTTGGCCCCTCCGGCATCACGGTAAACGCGATAGCTCCCGGCGTTATAAAAACCGATATGAATGCAGCCCTTGATCAAGAGACCTTAAGGCAGCTTGCCGATGAAACTCCCGTAGGCAGGATCGGCGAGCCGTGTGACGTTGCGCGCGCCGCGCTTTTCCTTGCATCCGAGGGGGCATCCTTTATCACGGGTGAGATAATGAACGTTTCGGGCGGCTTTGTCGTTTGAAGGTGAAATGTTTATTTTTAAAAATTTTGTTAAAGGTATTGCTTTTTTAAAAAAGATTTGTTATAATGTTAGGGTAATTTCTCCGTGTGTCGGGCGGAGCCATACTGGCCGGGGTGCTAGCGGTGCCTTATTCCTGAAATCCGCTATATGCAGGGGTGATCTCTTGAAAAGAGGGCAGTTCTTGTGTGGCCTGCGCCGTCGGCTTCTGTGTTGAAGGATGGGTCTTACGCAATCCGAGGCTGTGAACCATGTCAGGTCGGGAACGAAGCAG
>JAZRLU010000377.1:0-4891 GCA_045647045.1 Eubacteriales bacterium | reverse complement strand
GTCTCACCGCGCTCGGGCATTCTGTAAACGTTCATCGAAAGATCCATATTGGCGCTTCCGACAAGAAGTATCTTATTCATATTCCGTCTCCCGTTATTCTCCAATGATAGAAAGCTTGAATATTGCCGATCTCGGCTGAAGCTCGGATGCTACGTTTGCCTCACGCGCGCGGCAGGTGAAGATAAAGCTCTGATGCCCGTCGTCCGAAAGCCTCTTTACAGCCTTCATCATAGCGGCTGCTCTCGCATTGTCCTGATTTGCAAAGGTCTCGTCAAAGCATATCGGGGGCTTCTCCGTGAAGAGCATATCGATAAGAGCCATTCTTACCGCAACGTAAGTAAGGTCACGCGTACCGCCGGAAAGATAATCAACCGATCTTGCCTTGCCCTCGTTCAGCGCAAAGTTGATCTTAAGATCGTCATCCACACCGAGAGAGGTGTACTTCTTATCCGTCATTATAGCAAGCAGCTCGGTAGCAAATTCACCAAGCCTCGGCGATATCTCGCGGCGCAGGTTATCGGATGCACAGCTGAGCGCACGGAGGGCAACGAAATATGACTTGTGCTTCATTCTCAATTCGTTGATCCTTGTTTCAAGAGCCTGGATCTTGGAGTAAAGCTCACCGGGATCCTTTACGCGGAGCTTAAGCTCTGCAAGCTCGTTTTCAACAACAAACGAAAGTCTGTCCTGCTCCTCGATTATAGCGCGGCTTGCCTCTATATTCGTAAGTATTTCGGTATGGTTAAGCTCCGCAACGATCTTTCTTTTGATCGGGGGAACCTTGCTGCGAATGTCTATCTCGCTCTTATCGGAAAGAGAGCGGCGGATCTCCTTAACGGCGATCTCAAGGCTTGCCTTATCGTCAAGCAGCTTTTTCTGCTCTCTTAAGAAGGCGTTTACACGTGCTTCAAGCGCGTTGAGGAATGCGGAGTCGGGGGTTGCATTCTCGTCTCCCCATTTTACCGATACGGCATAAAGCTCTGCGCGTGCCGCCTCGTATTCCTGCTTTGCAAGATCTCTTGCACGCTTTGCGTTTTCGGTGTTGTTGATAAGCATATCGCGCTTGCCGCGTGCCTCGGCTATAACGGCTATCTTCTCGCGCAGCTCTTCTGTGCTTGCGGTGCCGAATTCCGTGCAAAGCTTCTGTGCGCCGCGCACAGCACCGATAAACATATACAAGCACGCCTGCGCCGATAAGCGCAAGTCCGCCTGCTACGGCTATAAGTATCTTTGCATATCCGGGAATCGCGGTTGCGGCAAGATCGGTAACAAGTGCCGCTATTGCAACAAGCACCGCAAGTATACCGCCGCCAAGATACTTGATCTTATTTACGGTATATCCGGATATTCTTTCGTGAAGCTTGCTTTCTCCGCCGTGGGAGTCGGAAAGCTCGATCGCACTCTCGATCTCCTTGGTAATGCCTATAGCGCTGCTTTCCTTTGCATACGTGTGGTCAGCCTCCTCAAGCCTGCGGTAGCAATCGTCAACTCCGCGGCGCGCAACGGCTATCTCGGTAAGATAGTCCGCCGTGGGAAGGAAGCCGTTTTTGGTATTTTTGCGAAGGAAATCGCTGTAAGCCTCGTTTCTTGCTTCAAGCTCCTCCTCCAGTCGGTGCAGCTCGTCAAAGGAATTGATCACCCTTACGTTGCAGAAGCAGGAATCAAGCTCTTCAAGTCCAAGCAGCTTTTCCTCCGCTTCCTTTTTGCGCATGCGTATCTCGTGCAGCTCTGCTTCCTTTGCAAGGATAAGCTTGTTGTCTTCATCCGTTGCGCGGAGTCTGTCCTCAAGATCCTCCTGCTGCCTGATAAGGTCTATAATAATGCCGCCCGTGTTTCCCTGATGCAAAAGGGTGTGCATCTTTTCGGTGATCTCATCGATCGCCCTGCCGGTGTTTACCTTTTCGGATGCGGAGAACAAAATGTTCTCTATAGACTGCTTTACAGAGCCCTCGGCTATAGAGGCATCGCCAACCTGACCGATAAACGCCGTGTTTTCAAACAGCTCCTTATCAACGCCAAAGAACACCTCGCCCGCAGGGAGCTTGCCAAAGGCAGGCGTGCCGCTTTCAAGATCTATGATAGCGGAATCCTCTTTGTAGGTTATACGGCCCGCATTTTCGGTCTGCACGGTCGAGCGCGTGATAAGATAGCGCTTGCCGCCAACGTTGACCGTCATAGAACCCTCTGCTATGCCGGAGTTCCAGTTTATTCTCTTTTTACGCTCGTTTATGCCGCTTCCGGATGACTGTGCATCAAAGCCGTAAAGCATATACTTAAGGAATGCGGCAATAGTACTTTTTCCTGCCTCGTTCTGACCTTCAATGATGTTGATGGTATCGGAAAATTCAAGCGTCATATCGGTGATCTGACCGAAGCTCTTTATCTCTATTCTTTCAATAATCATTTATATGTTATCCTTTCTACCCGTCGTCCTCTTCCGATCCGGTAAGGAATTTTATTGATCTTTGCACGGAGTCCTTGGAGTTGTACCACGGCTCCTCGTCATATCTGTAATCAAATTTTTTGCAGAACCAGCTTACGTCCTGCGAGAGGGTGTCTATGTATTTTTCCTGGGTACCCTGCGCTCTTGCAAAGAACTCGCGGAAAAGCTTTTTATCCATTTTCTTTGAGGCGTATTCAACCAATGCCGTATAGTGGGGAAGGCAGAAGTACGCGGGCGCATCAAACTTCGATCTGAAATCGTTTTCGTCCTTTTCGTAAAGATAAACGGTTGTTGATATTATCGCATCCATATTGCGCTTTATTCTGCCGCATACGTAGCAATCACCGTTAAGGCGCGATATCTGCGGCATGCTTTTTGAGGAAGGATCGCCAAGCAGACTTTTTGCGGTTACCTTCTTTTTTACCTCTGCAAGGTGGCTCTCAAGGATAAGCCCCATACCAAGCATACGCCTTCTTGTAAGCATCATACCGTAATGCTTGTTACAAAAGCCCTGCTCGTTCGTTGCTATTCTTATATCGGGCTCCATCATTGAAGCGCCAAGTATTATATCAAGCTCGTTTGATTGCATCGAGCGGTATAGCTTGCAATACGGGCAGCCCGTGCCTGCGGGATCGCTCTCGCACGCTTCGTATGCCTCAAGCACCGGTATAGAAAAGATCTGAACCACGGTATTAGCTCCTCTCACAAAAAAATGTTGAAATCTTCGGGGATTTGTGATAAAATAATATATATTTATAATACACCATTGTTATTATACAATATATTTCGCGTATTTTCAAGAGGAATAGAAAAAATGTTTGACAAAAAAAGACTTATAATAAACGGCAGGGAAGCGGTGGTCGTTTCAAATCTCGGCACCTACTCATTGCGTGATACGCTTGATTGCGGCCAATGCTTCAGGCACGTGCTTATCCGCGAGGATGAAGGCTACGTGGAATATATGACCGTTGTGGGTGATATTCTTATCACGGTAGGGCAATTTACCGTGGGGGAGCTTGTGTTTTACGGCATTACCGATGATGAATTTTACGCTACCGCCGTGCCTTATTTTGCACTTGATGCCGATTATGATGCCATACGTGACGACGTTATAAGAAATACCGACTCCGCATTTCTTACCGATGCGGCGCGCGTTGCATCGGGTATCAGGATACTTAAGCAGGATTCGTGGGAAGCGTTGTTCTCATTCATCGTATCTCAAAATAACAACATACCGAGGATCAAAAAGATAATACGAGCTATCTGTGCCGCATACGGAGAAAATCTTGCGCTTTCTCGTTCGCTTGCATCTTGCCCCCTTGATGCAAGCACCGTGCCGTGTAAAGAAAACTGCGCCTCTTGCGGTGCGTGCTACACCTTCCCGCGTGCCGATGCGGTGGCAGGGGAGCCCGAGCTTCTTTTGCCCTCACACCCCGGATTCAGGTATAAATATCTTGTCGATGCGGCAGAGCGTGTTGCATCGGGCAGCGTGGACCTTACGGGGATAGCCGAGGTAGGGGAGTATACGTACACGCTCTCCGAGCTTATGAAGATAAAGGGCGTTGGCGAAAAGGTGGCATCCTGCACCGCGCTCTTTGGATTTGGCAACCTTGAGGCGTTCCCGATAGACGTATGGATGAAGCGCGCGATCGATACCTATTTTGACGGTAAGCTTGATCCTGTTAGCCTCGGCAAATATGCGGGAGTTGCGCAGCAATACATCTTCCACTACATAAGAATTTTGAACGATAAAGCATAAAAAACACGGCACGGGTACGTGCCTTGCGTAAAAATTAAGCGGTAGAGGCCTATCTTGGCATCTACCGCTTTTGTTTTTTAAATTAGTCTTTTTTAGAAAGACGGGGGATTATCTCTTTACCTCTTCCATAACGAAGGCCTCGAAGATATCGCCTTCCTTTATGTCGTTGAACTTACCGAGACCTACACCGCACTCATAGCCTTCTGCTACCTCGCGCTGATCGTCCTTGAAGCGCTTAAGAGAGGAGATCTCATCCTCTGCGATAATAACGCCGTCACGTACGATACGGATCTTAGCGTTTCTTGCGATCTTACCGTCCTTGATATAGCATCCTGCGATAGTTCCAACGTTGGGTACTCTGATGGTCTGGCGAACCTCGGCGTGTCCGAGAACAACCTCCTTGAAGGTGGGTGCAAGCATACCCTTCATAGCTGCCTCAATCTCGTCGATGATCTCATAAATAATTCTGTGTGTACGGATATCAACACCGTTTCTCTCCGCAGAGTCGATAGCGTTCTTGTCGGGACGAACGTTAAAGCCTACGATGATCGCATTGGATGCGGTAGCAAGCACAACGTCCGACTCGGTGATACCTCCGACGGCGCTGTGGATAACCGAAACCTTTACCTCGTCGCACGAAAGCTTGATAAGCGAGGATTTAACTGCCTCGGCAGAGCCTGCAACGTCAG
>JAZRLU010000376.1:0-1868 GCA_045647045.1 Eubacteriales bacterium | reverse complement strand
ATCACCCTGCATTGCCATCTCAGTTATGTGATCTATCTCGTCTGCCTGCAAAAGAAGGCGCGAAAGGCCCATAAGAGTACCGCCGCCAACGCCCGTACCGCCAAGGTAGGTCATTTCCTTACCCGATACGGCGTGCACAAGTGCAGTACCCGTGCCCATGCTTACGCAAAGCGCCTCGTTAAGACCGGAAAGGTAAAGCGCTCCGAGGCCTATAGCCTGAAATTCGGGCACGTTAAAGCAGGGAAGACCGTAAAGTCCCCTGCCAAGATATGCCGAGCCAACGCCCGTCATCATAACCTTGCTGATATCCGAGAGGGCAAGCGAGTTCTCATCTGTAAATTTACCGAATGCGCCGTAGATCGAGGTGAGCGGATCGTTTGCCTTTACAAACTGCGGGTTAATAAGCTCACGCCCGGCAGCGGTGCTTTTGAAGCCTACTATCTTCGTAGTGCTTCCGCCAACGTCTATTCCTATAACAACGCTCATACTTCACCGTCCTCTTTCTTTTGTGCATAGCTGTGTTTTTCTATAATGCTCTCAAAGGAGAGTCCGTATTTGTCTGCAATATCCTTTGCATATGATTTTCCGTCAGGCTTCGCTCTTATTATCTTAAAGGAGCGCTTGCCCTCCTCAATTCCCGCAACAAGTGTGTCAAGACGGATACCGCCAAGAGCTTTTGATCTTTCATTGATCTCGGGCACTCCTGCGGCAAGCTCGTGAAGGTGCGTTGAGAATATTCCGCGAACGCGCATGACCGCAAATGAAGTAAGGATCTCGGATGCGATATATGCCGCCTCGTATGCACCGGTAGACGAGAGGGATTCGTCAAGCAGAATAAGGCTGTTTTCGGTCACGCCGTCAAAGATCTTGCGCAGTCTTGCACACTCCTCGCCAAGGCGGCCCTTGTCGATCGTATCGTCAGCACCCTCGGGAAAGTGGGTGAAGATAGCATCGGTAACCGATATCGTGGCACTTTCTGCAGGTACGGGCAAGCCAAGCATTGTAAATGCCTCTGCGGCACCAACCGCAACCGTTATAACCGATTTACCGCCGCGGTTAGGTCCTGTAAGCACGTAAATGCGCGCCTCATCGTCAAACTCAAAATCATTGGTAACGATCTCGTCGTCAATGGCAAGTGCAACGCGGGGGTTATAAAGTCCAACGGCAGAGAACGCCTTTTCGTTCTCGGGGAGCACGGTGGGCATTACAACAGAGCAGCCGGGGTGGTTTTTGAGCTTGGTTATAAGCTCGGATGCCTTGGATATAAATTCGATCTCGGGCAAAAGCTTAAGTAAGAAATCGGTATTGTCAAGCACGTACTCGCCTACGATGTTTCTCCAGCCCTTAACAGAGGAGCGGAACACGTCCTCGATAGCAGAATGGAAGGCTGCAACAAGAGCTTCCTTCTTATTGTCGCTGATGCCCTTGGAAAGGGGAGAGAGCTCTGCAATGCAGGTAAGCGCATCGTGCTTGAAGGAAAGGCGCAGTATCTTATCAAGCATCTTTCCCGACTTGAACTGCTCGGAGTTAACGGATATAACTCCCGCAGAGCAGGGGCGAAGCTCGCGGTCAAGGTTAACGCCTATGGTGATGCTCTTTACCTCGTGCACCCTTGAGGCAAGTGCCTTAAGCTTTTTGTTAAGCTCCGCATAGTATTCGGAGCTTGCAAGCTCAAGGATAAAGTCGCAAAGCGTGCGGAAGGCGGGGCTCTTTATCTCGTCCTTTACGGGCTCAAAGCCTTTTTTCAGCATATCGATGCAGGATACGTAAAGCTCTATTTCGGTTATGCTGTAAAGGTAGGATTCTCCGGAGTTGGAGCTCTCCTTGTCAAGCTTACGCAGCTGCTGTATAAGTCGGAGGCCAAGCGG
>JAZRLU010000375.1:0-13389 GCA_045647045.1 Eubacteriales bacterium | reverse complement strand
TTGTAATGCTCATCGTCCGCATCGCTGTTGTATGCCGCGCCGAAGGCGTTTATCTGTAAGAGGCCGTATTCGCCAAGAACTATCTCACCGTTTATTATTTCGTAGTATCCGGGCTCTCCGTAAACCGCATTATCCTTCCAGGTCTGCCCTGCCTTCCATTTTGCACTTGCGGGAAGGAAGTAGGTTACGGGGGTAACCGTGTGTCCGCCAAGATCTATAACGATCGTGCTTACACTCCAGTTGACGTTGGTGCTGGGATAGGTAGTCTCGGTATCCTTTCTTACGTAAACTATTCTCTTCTTGCCGGTTTGCGAGGTGTACTTTGCAGAGTCTACCGCACCGCCTGCCGAGGATTGACCTCCGAACTGCGGATATCCCTGAATGAACTTATACGTTCCGTCACCGTTATCCTCGAAGAGCACGAAGGGATATGCGTCAATATCCGCGTAAGTGCTTCCTATACCGCCGTAGGGTGTTTCGGTAAGCGAATAGGTTACGGTTTTTGCCGAGGAATTATTTGAATAGATATAAAGATCGTGTGAGAATGTCTCGGTGCCGGGAAGATCAACGTTCACAACGGGCGTTATGCTTGAAGGAACGGTGAGGGTTGCTCTTCTGCCGTTTTCGCCCTCGGTAAAGATTACAGACGAGCCGTTATGCTCGTTAACGCTGTACCAAGTGAAGTTGGTGCTGTCGGATATGACGTTTATAGCACCGACCTCGATATTGGCAATGGAATTAAGGTAATAATAGGTCTTTCCGCTGACAATACCGGTATAGCCGGTGTCGTTTGCGCCGAAGAGATTGATCTTTTTCGTTGCATTCGTGACGTCGATAGTGCAACCGTCACCGAACTTAACGTTGATATTCATCTTCTGCGAGCCGCTCTTGCAAACGCTTGAGCTTTCGGTATACGCTCCCATAAGCTCGGTTACGGTAGCGCCCTCAGCCAAGGAGATGTTCACGTCGGTGAAGGTGTAGTAGTAGGATTTATAGTTGGTATCGGTTGCGTAGTCGTTATATTTCGAACCGTAAGCGGAAATTTCGAACAAGCCCTTATTGTTAAGCACGATATTACCGTTCTTGATCTCAAAATATCCGGGAGCACCGTAAAGCGCAGGATTCTTTTCATAGCTGTTGCCGTATTTTGCGATAGCCGGGAATACGTACTTTGCAGACTGATAGATCGTGCGACCTCCAAGATCGAAAATAATCGTTCCTACGTTCCAGTTAAGGTTAGTGCTGTAATTGTCGATTACCACGTCGCTTCTGAAATAAACTACAGATTTTGCACTTGTTGAACCTGAGCAGGGTCTTCTTACGTAATCGGTCATGGTAGCGTAATCGGTGTAACCGTCATAGAATACCCATTTACCGTTCACAAACTCGAACACTACCATCGGGCTTCCTCTGTGCGCCTCGGGGATAGTGCCGTAGGGCGTTTCAAGAGTGCTTTGCACCATACCGAGATTGAACAGCTGCTCCCACGTTCCGCCAACGTAGGTATAGTAGGTTCCGGTTGCGGTATCAAGGTACTTAGCGCCCTCATTTGCGGATGCGGTAGGCTCACCATCACCGATGCTCCACACACGCACGCTTCCACCTGCCCTGATAGCAGAGATTGCGGCATCAATATCGGAATTTACCGACGTGTGGCAATTGGTCTCTGTATATACGCCACCCTTGCCCGAGGCAGTATAACCGGTTATATTACCGTAGGTAACGTTATCTGCCGTGCCGTTGCCCGTATATGCGTAATTTGCAGTGCTGTAGCAATCGTTTACGGTAAGATCACCGTGCGCCTTTACCGCAGCACCGAGAGAATCTACAGTAAGCTCCGAGGGGGATATCGCACCTACTATTCCGCCGAAGAAAGAGGCGGAGGCTGCGGTGTTTTCCTTAAGAGAGATAGAGCCTGTGAATGCAGAGTTACTTATAACGGTATTAAGTCCCGCCGTTCCCGCAATACCGCCCGCAAAGACGAAATCTGCGCCAAGCTCAAGCCTTGCAGCGGAGGTGCAGCCCTCAATAAGAGTGCCGTATGCCATACCGCAAACAGAGCCTATTCTGCCTGCCTTATAGGGATTGTCAAAGGCTGTGGACTTTGCATTTTCGGAATCTGTGTTAAGAGCTACAAGCTTAACGGTATCCTTAACAACGCAGCCCGAAATTATGTTGAAGCTTACGAACTCATCGTTTACCTCAACTACGGGGGATGCCGCGATACCTACGATAGAACCGCTTACGGATCTTCCAACCACCTGAACGTCCTCAAGAACAACGTTCTCAATAACGGCACCGTATATAGCACCGAAAAGACCGCTGCCGAAGCTTGTGCTGAAGGCGGGGGCGTGATCGGGATCGGTAGCCGAGGAGATAATACCGTTCTTTATGGAATATCCGCCGCCGTCGTAATTACCGCCAAAGGCGCGCATATTATTGAAGTTTTCGAAGTAATAGCCAATTGATTGTATAGCCTTGCCGTCAAGATCAAGATCGCATACCTGCTTGAAGTACTGACCGGAGAAAACAACGCCGGAGGAGCTGTCTATAACCTGCTTTGCCATCCAAAGAAGGTGCGAGGGGCTGGAAATGATATAAGGATCACTCTTTGTACCGCTGCCCTCGGGCGCCGTGCGAGTAGTACCGTCCCATTTTTCTGTAGGCTTATCCGTACCGGGCTCGTCAAGATCAATAACGAACTGATTTACCGTCAGATAGTACGCATCTCTTGTGGGAGAGTAGTGCTCTACCGCGATCTTGTTTTCGCTTACGTCAAAGTAAAACATCGTAATAAGTCCCGAGCGGAATCTATAGTCCACCGCCTGGGGATTTATGAGCATCTCGGTAACGGTGTTAACTATTCCGTCAACGTATGCGTTTGAGCGTGTAACGAGAACCTCGTTTGAATCAACGTGTCCCGAAAGGAATAACTCTATATTTGCGTGCTTGGAAACGAATTTATCCCAGATCTCGTCGCCGTTATTCATAAAGTCACGCATTATAGAGGGGGGAGTTGCATCACCCATATCCTCGGTAGTACCGTCTGCATAAAGGTAGCAATGAGTGCTTACTATGACCTTATAGTCCTCGTATTTTTCCTGCGATATAACGTCCGATGCCCAATTTAAAACCGCATCGCTTGCGCCGTAATCGAGGTTAAGGAATAAGTAATTCACTTCCTCGCCGTCAACGCTTACCGTAAGAGTGCACCATGTGTTAGCATAGGAAACACTCGCGCCCGTAACGGGGTCCTTTGCGCCGGTATCGGTATATTTTCCGCCATTTTCACCCTCAAACTGAGAGGTGAAATAGCTAACTGTTTTAAAGAACTCGTTAAAGCGGTCCTTACTGTTCGTAATATCGTGATTTCCGCGAACGAGAGAATAAGGAACGTGACCGTTCAAAAGAGTGATAGCTTCCTTTGCGATATCCCATTCTGTATATTCTCCGCTTGCATCGTTATGTACCCAGTTGCCGTTTTCATCCTTGGAATATCTCTCCGTGCCGCCGTTGTCATCGGTTATATCACCAAGTCCCAAGGAGTATATAATATTCTTGGCATCCTTATTATCTACTACCCACTGATACATTTCGGTAAGAAGATTGGGATAATCCTCGGTTATTCTCTGAGTATCGCCGAACACCGCAAATGAGAAATCCGCCTCAAAATCACCGTATCCCTTGCGTATTTCCTCCATCTCAGCTTCGCTGAGCCATGACTTACTGTAGGTAAGATCGTAGCCGTTTCCGCTTTCGTCCTTTATATCCTTACCTATATCGGAGGAATCTACGTCATAGTAGCAAAGAAGCCCCTGCTCGTTATATGCTACGCCTTCATAGTCCTTTGCGATCTCATCGGCGGTACGAGCATCGGAGAATACCGCAACGTCCTTAAGCTCACCCTTGAAGTAGCCGCTGTTTGCAGTGCGCTGATCTCCGCCGAGAACGAACGGAAAATCGGTCACACTCTCTATAAGAGCAGGATAGAAGAATTTCTCCTGCTTAAGCTGTCCGTTAATATAGCAGGAAACAACTCCGCTTTCCCCGTCGTAAACGAAGGTAACGTGCGTCCACGTATTTGTGGGAACGGTAGCCTTATCGAAAACTATTTCGTAAGAGTTGTACGCAAATTCGTCGGCACACCAGATACGGGGATTTCCGTTTTTGTGTATCTCATAATTGATAAACGCATCACCGTAAGTGGTTTCACGGTTGAAGTTACCGAAAACGGGGCCTGCTGCGGCACCGTTCAGGGTTGAGGGATAAAACACCCACGCCTCCACCGTTACGGGAACCGATTCAAGCTTTTTCTTTGCCTCGTAGCTATCTCTCGGATAGTCGAGAGCAACACTCGATATCAAATCGTATTCCGAATCGTCCTGTCTCGGAATTTTAAGTCCGTCACTCACCGAGCTTGATGCACCAAGGCTGATGACGACAAAAATCACCGCAACAAGCAGTACCGCGCAAACAATGCCGGCTATTAATTTCCTGATTTTCATTTTTTCGTTCCCTTTCAATATTTTTTCTGCTTCGGGCTTTAAATTTCAAAATCAATATAACTATTGACTTTATAGATAAGCTCTGCTATAATCATTTTACAAAATAGTGCAACTTTTTACAATAGAAATTCTTGGCGTAAAAGATAGAAATTCTTGGTATTTTTTTATGCAAAAAGGGGGCTGTTATGGATTTCAAATCGTTAAAGCCATACGTTCGTCAGGCTGTGGAAAAAAAATATAAAGCACAGTCAAAGCTTGCGGTTCGCTGGCTTGTTGCTTACAATATTTCGATCGTCACCTCGGGCAAAGGTGCGCTTGTAACAAATGACAGAACGTATGAAATATCCGAGGGTACCGTTCTCTTTATTCCGCCCAACATAGCTCATACCTACAGCATCAGCAGCGATCTTAGTATGCTTGTGATCATATTTGATCCGAGCTACAGCGAAATAAGCCGTATGAGAAATATTTCATCCACCGTTCCGCCCGAGACTCTGCCCGATTTCCGCAAGGTCTATCTGCAAAAAAACGTATACGAGGGTTTCGATCTTCCCTACGTATACAAGCCGGATAATCCTGATGAATATATTCTCTTTTGGAGTGAGATCAAGGAGCTGGTAAAAAAGAATAACTCATATGCCACCGAGATCCGTATGACCAAGCTTCTCAACCTCATCCACGAAAGACTCGGTATCACGAAGATCAAACCGAGGTTAGACATTTGCGAGATAGTTAAGGATTATATCGACGCGGGATTTGAAAGGATCATAACGCTTGATGAAATATCAGAATTATATGACGTAAACAAATTTACGATTGCAAAAAAATTCAAGGACAGGTACGGAACAAGCATCATTGCCTACTACAACGAAAAGCGCCTTGCCTACGCCAAGCGCAAGCTCTCAAAACCATCCGTAACGGTAAGCCAGGTATCCTCCGCCCTTAATTTTACCGACGTTTACACCTTCTCAAAGTTTTTCAAAATGCATACGGGTATGTCCCCGAGGGCATATAAGGCGCAATTCAAGGGCGAAGGTAACGATTAACGCCGAACAGAGATTGCCGTTATAGCCTTCTCTTTCCTTCGAAAACAAAAAGCCTCTCACAGCGTGAGATCCGTTAAGGACTCACACCGTAAGAGGCTCTTTTTTATTGATTACTACACGGTATTAAAGGTCGAGATCCCAAATACCGTCGTTTTCGGGCTTGGGGGTGGTTTCTGTGCCGGGGGACGCGGTTATTACGTCGCAGCGGCTCAGCGTTACTACCTCAAGCTCGGGGCTTGTGTATTTTTTCATTTTTTACCTCCTTATGCATCGAGCACGCTGTTTCTGTACTCGCGTGCAGACTGGAAGTACTTCCACATGCGGTCTACTATGGAAACAAGCTTTGCTTCCCCGTTCTCGGTTGCATACTTATAGTAGCTTGCGATATGGTAGCTGCCGCCTGCCTCACCGTTTACCGTATAGGTAACCGTTTCACACATAGCATATGCATATACGTCTATCTCAACGTAAGCGCCGTTGCTATCGGTACCGCTGACAACGGGAGCCTTTACGCCGTTTACGTAGAATACGTAAGCGGTAGCATCCGCACCGTCCTCAAGATAGAAGCGGATAGCGGGAGTTGCTTCAAGCACAAGGGTTGCTCCCTTGAAGCCTACTGTTACCGCATCGGCACTTCCCTCACCTGTGTGCGCATTGTTCTTATCGTAATCTGCGCCGAGGATAGCATCGATCTCTGCGATAACCGCAGCATCGTCTGTACCAAAGTAAGCATACGCTGCGCGAACGTAGGAAAGAACGTCAAGTACAAGCTGTTTTTCTGCTGCGCTGCCGTCAGCAATAACCTTTTGTGCATATCTCGGTATGCTGAAGGTAAACGTTGCATCGGCTGCAGTACCGTTTGCGGATACGGTAGCCTTAAGCACTACGCTTCTTGCTGCAAATGCTGCGGGAAGCTCAACCGTTATGAGATAATACTCTTCACCGTCAAGTGTTACAATCTTATCCGCAAGAGCTGCAAGATCTGTGTAATCCACACCGTCAAAGGTAAACGCATCAAGTCCGTTTGTGGGAACGTATACGTTCATCACAAGGTTTCTGTCAAGAGTAAGGCTCATCTTGGGAACAAAGCTTGTAAGAGCGGTGGGCACGAGTGAATAAACGTTCTTGCCCCCCTCTTCTCCTACCTTAACAAAGCTTGCATTTCCGATAGAGGTGCTAAGCTGCTCGCTGTTCGTATATTCGGATGCCGTAACGATCTTGATAAATCCGTCCTCACCCTTGGTGAATATGATGGTAGATCCGTTCTGGTCGATCTTACGGAGAACGTCGAGGTGAGCGATATTAGCGGGAGCTATTATCTTACCGCCTTCAACCGTTACCTGAAGAAGAACGTCGAAATCAACGTCTATATTGAATACGCTCTTGGTAGCGGTTACGTTCGAGAGGTCGAAGGTACAATTCGTGTACGTTACGGGAGTGGGTATCTTAACAAGTCCCTTTTTGTAGAAGCATGCGAGGAAGGGATTAGATGCGCTGCCCGTATTCTTGAACGTTACGTTGACAAAGTGCCAGCTGAACGTTTTTTCAAGAAGGTTTACGGTGCCGGAGCTCATGGTATCGAATGCGATAAGCGACTTATTTACCGATACGAGAGTTCCGTTCTTAACCGTATAGTAGGTCGGGAATACCTCGGTAGGATCCTTGGAATCCGCTGTGGGCCATCTCTTGATGGTGGGTCTGAACAGATAGTTATCGTCGGGAGCCTCAAGCGTATATCCGCCGAGATCTATCGTGATGCTGCCCTGGTTGTGCGCAAGGTTATCGTGCTTTTCGTTCGAAGCAAGCTTATAATCGCGGCGCATAAGGATGATCGCATAGTTGGGATCGTCACCGTAGGTGCCGTTTTCCCATACGTTGCTTGCCGCGGTTACGCTGTAGATAGCCTTACTGATCGCGCTCGAGCTTGCCTGCACACCGTAGAATACCGTTGCCGCGTGAACAAAGCCGTTCTTATCAAATACTATGAAGGGATACTTCTCTGCACTTGCGTACTGATAAGGTATCTTACCGTACTCGGTATTAAGATCCATAAGAACGTAGGTATCGATCTCCGCGGTATCGTTCATAAGACCGAAGTTGTAGATCTTACCGCTCGCAGTCTTATAATCAAGTGTGGTGATCTTGCCGCCGCCAGTAACGTAAGCTACCATATACTCGCCCTTTGCGTTCGGGCTGAATACAAGCCTATCGTCCGCATCAAGCGTTGCGATGTTGTAATTTGAGAAGGTGGAGATGTTATATACACCGCCGATAAACTCCGCATCAAGGGATACACCGCCGTTCTTCTTGAAGTCAAGAAGGGTTACCTTTGCTCCCGCGCTGTGAGTTTCGTAATCGAAGATACAGTTCTTGAATACCGTATTAAGGCGAACGGGGTTTGCATTGGTCGTATTGTTAAGAATTATGCTTGCCTTTTCCGTCGGATACATAGGAGACTGACCGAACGTTACGTCCTCAAACGTTACGTTGAATACCTTAGTACCGAGCGAGCTGTAGCTTGTAGAGGTGGATTCAACTGCGATAAGCACCTTATTACCGGTGTGAAGAGTTCCGTTCTTGATATTGATCGTGGTATCAAAGATAGCATCGTCAACCTTCTTTGCCTGCAGGCAGAAGAGCATCCAAGTACCTGCGGTAAGCGTATAACCGTTAAGGTCGATATTAAGCGTTCCGCCAAACTGGGAGAAGTTGTTATACTTTCCGACAGTCTTGCTGTTCGGATTAGCTCCGTAAGCCTCAAGGTTTGTGAAATCGCGTCTCATATAAACGGTTACGCTCTTACCTGCACCGCCTATGCCGTGCATGGTATTCTTTGCTCTTTCGATCGCGCTGTTTACCTCTGCATCGTTAGAATCCGCAAAGTAAGCGTACGCGCCGAGGAACTTGCCGTCCTGGAATACCGCGAAGGGATAATCCTCTACGGAAGCGTATTGTTGAGGTATGGTACCGTAAGGCGTATCAAGCTGTGTAAGCTCGTATATCGACTCGGCGCCCTCGGTTGCAAAGCATGCGTAATACATCGTTCCTTCATCGGTTACACAAGCGGAATTGGGAAGATTGGTTGCACTGTTTGCAAGATAAAGCTTCATGTATTCGCCGTCCGAGCCGCGGTAAAGCGTTATCGTTCCACGCAATTTTTCCGCGTTAGCCGTATCAAGGGTACATACGTTGTTTGCCGTTGCGTAAAGATTATTTCCGTAGAATTCACCGCCGTAAACCTTGATATCGCACTGGAGGGACTGGCTTGCGAGGTTGGAGAATACTCTGACGGTGGATGCCGTGCTGTTTCTCATATCTATAACGCAATCTCTCAAAACCACGGTATGAGGAATTCTTGCAACGTAGTTAGGGGAGAAATAGCATCCCATAATAGCGCCGTTTGCGCTTCCGCCGGGCGCTACCTCGAAGGTAACCGAATCAAACTCCCAATTCATTGCCTTGTCGGAATAATCGACTGTGGCAGAGATACCGTTGGTGTTGAACAAAAGGTTTGCGTTATTCTTGTTTATTATCTTTCCGTCCTTAATGAGGAAGGATGAGGGGAATATTGCCGCATCGCCGGATGCATCCCAAGCCTTGATCGTGGGCTTGAAGGTCCAGTCTGAGCCCTGCGTGAGAGCAAAGCCGTTAAGATCGATAACGATCTTACCCTGTGCGTAAGAAAGATTATCGAATTTTTCCGCACTCTCTATCGTGTAATCTCTGCGGAACATTATTATTGCACCTATCTCGGATGCACCGTAGGTCTTCTTGGAGCTGTTCCATACGTTTTCTGCAAGAATACTGTATATTGCTCTGCCCACAGCGCTTTCCGCGGAATTGCTTCCGTAGAACTCGGTTGCGGCATATCTGAAGTTTCCGCCCGTGTCAAATACAAGGAACGGATAAGCGTTCTCGTCAAGGTACTCATCGGGAACTGCTCCGTACTCTGTCATAAGACCGGAAAGAAGGTAGGTATCTATACCGTCCGAGGATGCCTTCTTGGAATAAACCTTACCGCCTTCGGGAGTATTGACCGTGCCGGAGGGAGCGACTGTTGCCGCTGTGGAAAGCTCTATTGCCGTGAAATTGCCGTTTTTGCCCGTGCCGTAGGTGATGGTCGAGCCGTAGAAGGTATCAAGCTTATTAAGAACAACGTTCTTAAAATCGTTTGCCTTGATAACACCGCCGTTTACGTTAACGCTTACGTTTACCATGGTGCCGTCCTTAGCGTCAACGTTGAATATTCTCATCTCGGAGGTGGGAGTGGTGTAGCCCCTGAGATCGAACGTGCAATCGTTGTAAACAATATTGAAGATAGCGGGACCCTTGGTACCCGAAGACGCGGTAGTCATAGAGTGCAGGAAATCTGCAGAAGTAGTTCCGCTTGCCGCTACGATATTAAGATTTTCGAAGGTAAAGTTCATAACCTTCTTGGAAATATCGTAGGTAGTTCCGTAGGTTGCGATCTGAAGAAGCGGAGCATTCGTAATGATAGTACCGCCCTTGATAACTAAGGAAGAGGGATATACGTACGCATCGCCTGAGCCCGTATTTGCCTTTGCCTGACCGGGGAATACGGTCTTTGTCTTCGTTGAGGACTTCAGATCTTTATAAAGGGTAAAGCCGTTAAGATCAAGCGTTGTTGTACCCTGGCTCTGTGCAAAGTTCCAATCGTACTCAGCGTCGCCTATCGTATAGTCACGGCGCATAAGGATGTAGGAGGCGTAAGGTCTCGGACCGTAGGTCTCTTTTGCCTCATCCCATACGTTGTTATTGGAATTAAGGTTCTTAGACTTTGTAAACGGACCGTTTTCCGTACCGTAAAGCACGCCGTATGCCGCAATGAATTTACCGGTATTGCTGAATACTGCGAAGGGATACTTATCCACGTCAAGATACTCATCGGGAATAACACCGTACTTGGTGGAGTTTTCGGAAACCACTATCTTATATACGGCAACAAGACCGCTTGTGCTTGCAAGCTTGAACTCGCCGTATATGCCGTTATACGCCGAGAGTCTCTTTGTGGGAGCGGGTGTACCAACCGAAAGAATAAGCTCGGTATATTCTCCGTTATCTATAGGAAGGTAGGTAACGGCATCGGTTACCGAAGAAATATAAGCTCGTGCGAAGGAATCTGCGGTAATGCTTCCGCCCTTTACCGTGTAATCTACAAACAGATTATTCGTTCCTGCGCCGAAGATCTCAAAGTTTACGTTTATGTTGGAGTAAGCATCTACGTGAACGTCACAGTTTGTAAGATTTACGTGAACGTTCATTTTTGTATCAACCGTAAGCGCAGGCTCGGTCATATAACCGTAGAGTCTTGAGTTATCCGCATTGAAAATGCTTACGTTTTCAAGATTTACGGTTACGTCCTTGCCGGATGCACCTGCAGTCTGCGATGCGTAGCCGATAAAAGCATTATTGTAAAGATAAACGATACCGTTTTTGAAGGTTGCGGAAACAGCGGTAGCATTCTTTGCTGCGATATTAACGGGGGATGCACCGTAAGCTCTTACGGAGTATCCGTTAAGATCGATCACAGCACCGCTTGCATTAGCTATCTCAAACGCCTCGGCTGCACTGTTCACGGTGTAGTTCTGCATAAGGGTTATTACCTTATCCTTACCTGCCGCTGTAAGAGCCTGGCTGAAGGTGGAGTAATAGCTTCCGTCAACAAGGAAGGTGCCCTCTGCCGAGTCCTGCTTGTATGCAAATCCGTCATCGTAAACGGAAACGTATGCACCGTCAACGTTAAGGTCGGTAACATTCTCCTTTACCTTAGTAGCCGCAAAGTAAATGGGCTTCTCGGTGTTACCGGTAGGAGATGCGCTGATGGTAAGAGTTTTTACGTGAGAGCCTACTGTATCACCGTAGGTGGGCTCATATACGGTGTACTCGAACGAATATTCGGTCCACTCGCCTGCCTTGGTAACGAAGTTATACTTCTGAGCGTTAAGGTCTATCGTTTCATGGGTGGCGTTGTTTGTGTTGTTCAGAGCGAGACAAACGGTACGGGAAACCGTATCGTATACTCTCACGGTTACGGTAAACCTTCTGCCAATATCGGCTGCGGTCATTTTTGCCGTGCCGAAGAGCTTGTTGTTGGTTATTACCGTCGTAGGATTGGAATAGAACACGTTAACCTTATAATCATATCCGGGAACGGTGTAGCCGCCGTTATCACCTACGGTGGTCTTTACAACCGACTCACCGTCAACGGTTGTCGACGTATGCGTTATCCTTGCAGCGTAGGAATAATCCATACCGGAATAGGTGAACGCATCGGTTACCGCTCTTTTTGCGTCAACAAGGAAAACAAGGTCGTTTCCAAGCTCACTTTTCGCATAATCGGTTATATCAACCTCGTACCAGCCCTTGCCGGATACGTTTACCGAGCCTACGAGCTTGCCGGAGGTAGCGCCAAGCGCATCAACAAGGTATACGAGTGCGGTGTTGTAAGAATCCTGTGCAACGTTGAAGCCGAGCTTCACACCGGAGCCGATGCTCTCGGGAACACGTACGGTAACGTAATTACCGCTGAGCTCTGCTGCGTGCATATCCTCTGCTGCGGTTTGGAACTGCACGGTATAAGCCTCGCCCATTTCCTTGCCGTTATCGCCCTTGAAGCTTGCGGGAACGGTAAGCGTATAGGTCTCGGTGCCGAGAAGAGGATCGTGCGAGAAGGTCCAAGTTGTTCCGCCGCGTGTGGAGGTCCATTCACCTGCAACGGCGTTACCCTTTGAATCGGTAAGAGTTATTGCAAGAACGTCCTCTGCCCTTGCAACACCGGCAAAGGTAACGAGGATATCTTCGTTTATCTTAAGACCGGTAGTATTTCCGACAGGATCGGTATACATAACGCTGATGGGGGTATTCTTAAGGAAGTAATTTGCAAATGCAAACTGAGCATTGTAGGTATCTATGCCGTAATGCTCATCGGGGCCGTACGCCATAGCGTGATAAATGTCACATACAAAGTCAACCGTGGGAATATTAAGGCAGGCTGCAAGAGGTCCAACCGTGCTACGCGCATTTCCGAAGCTATCGTTCATAGCGTGGGAGTTGAACATCGGCACGTGACCTGCGGTTATATCCTCTTGGTTAGTACCGCACGCGGTATAGTTGTAGCTTGTAAACGCAAGTATCTCCTTGCCTGTGCTTTCGTAAAGAAGCCAAGGCTGAAGCTCGCCGCCGTCTACGAAGAGCGGTCCATCCGTATAAGCGGTGGTATTGCCCGCCTGATAGCGAGTCTCACCGTGGTGGCCTTCAAGATAACGCTTGGGAGTATAGGATGCATACCTTGCATCTATAAGCGCCATAAGCTCCTCTGCGGTATAGCCTAGAGGATCGTCTACGGTATAATCACGAAGCAGCGCCTCGCCGAGGAAGTCGAACCAAGAGCCCTTGGAAAGACCGATAACACCCATATGATCGGTATCGAGATTATAGGTTTCCGATTCATCCACATCAAGGTGGCGGATGAAACGCATAGCCGCGGTATTTACGAGCTTATCGTTCCAAAGATGAAGGGCGTAGTTCATATGGTCACCCGTTACGGCGCCGTTACTACTGTTACCGTCGTAAACACCGAACTGACGTGCCATGGGATACCAAAGATAATCGTAGATCATACCTGCGTATCCGTTGAAGAGGAATCCGGTAAAATCGCAATATTCATCCTCGCTTGTGGGCGCAGAGGAAAGATAAAGACCGCAAGAGGCAAGGTTCATTACCGGAACAGCCTTCTCGGGATTTGTGGGATATATTACGTGAGCGTAAAGGTTGAGGTCGATCGGCGTTCCGTCGGGATTAACGCAATCGCCTATACT
>JAZRLU010000374.1:0-6172 GCA_045647045.1 Eubacteriales bacterium | reverse complement strand
CACTTAAAATCACAGCTGCAGAAGATGAGCGATGCACCGTCCGCTCCGCCGCGTGAGTAGCGCGCGTAAGGATCGCCCTTATCAAAGATCCTGCCGCCGCCCTTGATACGGAACTTATAAGCCGTACCGTCAAGCGAACGATCGGAACTTATCGAGCATTCCCATATTCCCGCCTCACTTATGCGCTCTAAGGGATATGGGCTTGACCATCCGTAATAATCGCCGACAAGCGCTACGGACTCTGCATTCGGTGCCCACGTACGGAAGGTATAAACGTATCGGTCACCGTCCGTTTTTAACGTACACCCAAGATATTCGTATGAACGAAAATTAGTGCCTTGATGGAAATAGTATGCCGCAAGATCACCGGAGCTCAATTTTATCCCTCCTCGCACGCGAGATATATTTTATTTAATTATACAATAGTGATCGGGCTTTGTCAAGAAAAAACACGTACATTTGATCAAGTTGATCTACTTTTTTTCTTACTTTTTCCCCTTTTTCTTGACACGGATCGCAAAACGCGAGAAAAAAGCACGTAAAACGGGAAAATAACGGCGAAAACGAGCTTATAAAAAGTCGAATACACAAACGAAAAAACGGCGTGTACCGTTTTCTTATTTATGTGTGTAAGCGCGCGCCTTGTAAGCTCTTCCCCCGCGATCATAAGCACAAGCGCATAGAGGCGAAACACGCCGTCCGATACAACGTAGCCATTTATTATAAATACAATGCCGAAAAGGAGTGTGAGCAAAAGATCCGATACGGTAAGGTGCCTGATATTATCATACGCGTGCTTACGTTTTACGGTATAACGAATGCCGACTCCCGACCTGCATGCAGCACACACCGCCACCGGAGCTTTGATCAAGGCTATGAGAAGCAGCATCGCCTCATTAAAAAACGTACCGAAAGCACCGCATACCGCACCTGCGGCAAAGGCACTTACGGCAGATCTTATAACGTCCTGAAACGAAAGATATTCCATTAACCGAAGATACGCCCGAGAAATCCGCGGCGCACTTCCTTTTCGGGTGTCATATAAACCGCAGATAACGCGCCCTTTACGGTGATCTCTCCCCCGCTCTCGGTAAGCCTTTCTATTTTAAGCCCCTCCCCCTCAACGGTCATTCTGCCGTGCAAGGTATCAAGGATTATGCGCGTGCCGTCGCACTCCGCAACGTCCTTTACCCCGTTCATATTCAGCACCTTCATATTAACAACGGAAAATACCTGATCCGCTTTAGTAGCCGACTCCATAGCAACCTCCAAAAAAATAATTGACCGATACATTACAAGGTATGCACCGGTCAATTATTTTATTCATCCGTCCTGCTCGGAAACTATCTCATACATTCCGATGCATTCGGTCTTTTTGGTTGTTTCTCTGATGTCAAGAACGCGAACCGTTACGGTTTTCTGCCCAAAGGTTACCGTAATAAGATCACCGAGCTTAACGGTATAGGATGCCTTTGCAGCCTTGCCGTTAACAAGTATCCTATCGGTATCGCAGGCATCATTGGCAACGCTTCTGCGCTTTATAAGCCTTGAAACTTTAAGATATTTGTCAAGACGCATTTAATTAGTTAACTGCATCCTTAAGAGCCTTGGACGCGGAGAAGGAGGGCTTCTTGCAAGCCGCGATCTCTATGGGATCACCTGTCTGGGGGTTGCGACCGGTCTTTGCGGCAACATCCTTAACCTCGAAGGTTCCGAAGCCGAGAAGCTGAACCTTATCGCCTGCCTTAAGTGCCTCTATTATAGCATTAACGGTGGATGCAACAACTGCATCAACGTCCTTTTTGGAAACTCCGGTGTCGTTAGCAACAACGTTTACAAGATCTGTTTTGTTCATTTTTGAAAATCCTTTCTTTTTAATTGTAACACCTATTATAACAACCGAATCCGCGTTTTGCAAGGGGTAAATTTCAATTTTGTTAATAAACTTACCTCTCTTTCGTGATATTAAACAGTGGACGGGTGGTTTTTTTATTAAAAATGTCAAATTTTACATTTTCTATGAGTTTTTTTGCGAAAATCGCAAGAAAAAGCAGAGCGTATATCAGGGCGGCAATAAGGGCACACACGATGAACCACACCACCGAATATTCGCTGCCGCCAAGCTTTTTATAGATCAAAAATGCACCTCCGACGGCAATAAACGCAACCGCCACGGGAGAAGCAATGCGCACGATAACCGAGAAAAGACTCGCGCCGCCGCCCGTAAGCACGCGCAATGATATCACACAAGCGCACAGATATGCGGCGGTTGTGCCGATAGGGGCAACAAGCATACCTATGCCTGACGATGGGGTAACGGTAAAGCATAAAACAAGCTTTATCACACATCCGATGCTCATTGACGTAAGCGGAACCACCGTTCTCCCCCGCGCTTCAAGCGCCGTATTAAACAGAGTAAGCAGTGGAAATATGATGCACGAGGGCGCCAAGGCACGAAGCGAGATGCTGCCAAACGCCGCAGACTCCGAAGAAAAAAGCAACGATAGCACCTCGTACGGAAAGAAGAAAAATCCGAACGATATGGGTGCCGCAAGCGAGGAAACGATCACCGTAAGGCGCATCAACAGATGCTCAAAATCAGCGGTAGCGGAACGCGCGTTGGCTGCCGTAAGCGAAGGTAAAGCCGATGAGCATATCGGTGCAAGCAATGCCGAAACAAGATTGAGCATAGGCACGGCAAGGGTGGTATAATTGCCGAAATAAGCGATCGCCTCGCGGCGTTCAACCCCTGCCGAAACCAAGCGATTTATGATCAAGGAAAGATCGATCACACCGCACATTCCGAGTATCGCACCGCTTAACGTTATAGGCAAGGAAATGCGAAAAAGCGACTTGGCAACGGTGCTTGATCTTGCGGTTTTGTATTTATTCTGCTCCGTATTAACCTTTTGTTTTTGGATTTTAGTGCTAATATAAAGAATTATACTACTAACGAACGAGGCGATGCTTACACCGAGAATTGTGAATGCGGAAACGAGCTCTATACCGTATCCCTGCCTTACTCCAAGGGTGGCAAGAGCGGTGCCGGAAAAGAATTTTACAAGCCCCTCGCACACCTCGGATACTGCTATATTGGTAAGCCTCATATACCCCGTAAGATATCCGCGCAGCACCCCTGACAACGAGATAAAAAGCAAGGCGGGCGCCACCGCAACAAGTGACGGTGCGGCATCCGGATTCCCTATAGCGTGGGCAATATTACCCGAGAAGATCATAAGAAGCCCCGATAAAGAGGTGCCTATACAAACGAAGAGCCAGAAGGAAAAATTAAGTATGCCCTCGGGAGATGCATTGCGCTTTACCCTTGCATCCGTTACAAGTATGGAAACGGCCTTCGGTATGCCGCCCGTTGCAAGCATATAAAAGAAGGTAAAGACGGTATATGCCGAATTGAAATACCCCATACCCTCGTCACCCAAAAGCCGAGATATCGGCAGCTTATACAAAAAGCCGAGAAGCTTTACTATAAAGACGGAGACAGTAAGAGATACTGCGCCTATAAGCATATTCTTGCCGTTTTCTTTTTCTTCCATACCGCACCTCTGAAAACAAAAAGGATCTACTAACATACTATTAGTAAATCCTTTATTTTATGCAAATACGGTAGCTTACGTGAATTTGTATTACTCTTCCTCGGGAGCGAAGAATGCAAGGATCTTATCACGCATACGCGCTGCGCTTGATCCACCGTCATCACGCTGGCTGAGATATTCGTAAGGGTACTTGGGGGAGAAGAGGCGCTCTATAAGCTTATCCGTGCCCTTTTTATCGTCCTTTACAAGCTTGGTTACCGCTCCTGCGCCTACGGCGAAGATAGTTTCGGTCTCCTCCATCATAAAGATATTATAAAGGCCCTCGCAGCCCTCCTTGGCAAAGCCTACGTTTTCAAGGTTGCCAACGGTATTTTTCTGCCTGTACATATAATAAGGCTTATATCCTGCGAATTTGGTCTTGATCTGCGAATAGGAAACGCACTTTGCCGCATCTCCGCCGGATACGGAATATATATTTGAATTGTTCTTAAGCGCATCCGATGCCTTCTTTACCGAGAAGGTATGAACGGTTATATTCGTGGGCTCAAGCTCTATGATCTTATCAACGGTTTCGGAGAAATTATGGAAATCATCACCGGGAAGACCTGCTATAAGGTCAACGTTGATATTTTCTATGCCGCTTTCCTTTGCAAGCCTGTATGCCTCAAAAAATTCAGCGGTAGTATGCTTTCTGCCTATCTCACGGAGTATATCATCGTTCAAGGTCTGCGGATTTACACTGATACGCGTTACGCCGTATTTCTTTGCTATTGCAAGCTTCTCACGCGTGATGGTATCGGGTCTGCCCGCTTCAAGCGTGTATTCAAGAAGAGATGCGGTGTTCACGCGCTCGCTTATCTTGGGAAGCAGGCGTGCAAGCTGCTTTTCGGTAAGCGTTGTGGGGGTGCCGCCGCCTATGTATACCGTAGAAATGTTCATACCGAGCGTTTCTATGGTATCAAGAGTGTTATCAAGATCCTCAAGAAGCGCATCTACGTAAGGATCTATCAAGGAAAGAAGCCTTTGAGTTGTGTAGGAAACAAAGCTGCAGTACGCGCATCTTGTGGGGCAAAACGGGATGGATACGTAAAGAGAGCAGCTGTTTTTCTGCTGTTTTTTAAGTATTTTCATTTCAAGAGATGCAACCGACACGGCAAGTGCCGCCTTTTGTGGATTGAGGAAATACTCATCACGCAAAATTCTCTTTGATTTTGTAATACCGTTTCCCTGCCTTATAAGCGCGCTTGCTATTTTTGCAGGTCTTACGCCTGTAAGTATGCCCCAAGGCGGAATATGACCAAGAAGATCCTTACCTGCGGAAAACAGAGCCCTGCCAACGGCTATAGACTCACGTGTGGCTATCGTAACGGTTTCCTCGGGCGCTACGGTTGCGGTTGCATCACATACCTTATCGTTAAGCTTCATCGAAACGTACGCAGTCATTGCACCCTCTGCATCGGGATATACGTTCACGCTTACCTCCGGTACGCCCTCACCGCTCTCCTCATTTTCGCCAAACGTTGCACCGGGGAAAAACACCATACACAACGTTTGCACGTAATATCGGTTTATATTACCGTCTACCTTTAAAATCATAACGCTATCAGCTCTCTTTTCTTTCTGCTTTTTTATATAACACGCGCGAATCCATAACTATCGTTACAGGTCCGTTAGTTGACATTTCCGTTGTCATATCAGCGCCAAACACACCGCTCTCACACTTTGATACCAAGCCGCCGATAAGCATCTTAAAATGCTCGTAAAGGCGGTTTGCCTCATCGGGTGCAGCGCCGCCGAAGTAATCCGGGCGGTTGCCGTGCGCATAGTTTGCGTTAAGCGTAAAGTTTGAAACAACAAGCACCTCTCCCGATACCTGATTTACGGAAAGATTCATCTTATCGTTTTCATCGGTGAATATTCTGAGCTTTGATATCTTCTCTGCAAGAAGCTCACAGTCACGCTCGGTGTCCTCCTTGGCAACGCCAAGAAGGATATAAAGACCGAAACCTATCTCGCCTACAGTCTTCCCCTCAACCTTAACGCGGGCACTGTTTACTCTTTGAATAACAGCTATCATATATTTTCCTTTCAGTTTGAGAAGCCGCGCGATACCGATACAACCGATTTCAGAGATCGCAGCTTGGAAACTATGGATTCGTAATGTGAAACGTTTTTACAGCCTACAGTAAGATTTACAAGCATATTGCCATCCTTCTGCATCTGGGTATTTATAGACGAGATAGATACCTTCATATCGGCAAGCGCAACGGAAACGCCTGCTATAACGCCTATACCGTCCTCAAGAATAAGCTGTATCTTTGCTTCATACGTCTCAAATGCGGGTGTTGCGGCAGGGGTATCCCATTCTGCCTTTACCCACCTTGAAAGATTGCTCTCATCCTTCCTTGTCTGATGAACGTTGGGGCAATCCGCCTTGTGTACGGATACGCCAAAGCCCCTTGTAACAAAGCCAACGATGGAGTCACCCGGCAAGGGATTGCAGCATTTTGCAAACTTTACCATACATCCCGCTTCCCCGTCGACAACGATTCCGCTGTCGGATTTTACGTTTTTCGGCTTGGATACTACGGGGATCTTTAAGTCGGATCGTAGCCATG
>JAZRLU010000373.1:0-3822 GCA_045647045.1 Eubacteriales bacterium | reverse complement strand
TCTTTACGTCGGGAACGACGGGTGTAAGTAAGGGCGTTATGCTCAGCCAGAAGAATATCCTCACCGATATTGCCGCACCGCTTCAGCACATCGATTTCACCTTCAAGAGCGTGGGAGTTCTTCCCCCTCACCACACCTTCGGCTCTACGGTAAACTTTATAGGTCACTTCGCGCAGGGCTGCGAGGTTTATATCTCATCCGGCTTGCGCTATATACTTGACGAGCTTAAGAGCTTTAAGCCCACCCACCTTATCCTTGTACCTCTCTTTGTTGAGACCTTCTACAAGCGTATAATGGCAACGGCGGAAAAGAGCGGGCAGCTTAAGAAGCTTCAAAGCGGCATCAAGCTCTCAAATGCCCTTCGTAAGGTAGGCATTGATCTTCGCCGCAAGCTCTTCGGCTCATCCGTGCTTTCCAACTTCGGCGGCGAGCTTCAGATGATCATTTGCGGCGGCGCGGCGCTCAATCAGTCCGTGATCGATTTCTTTGAGTCCATCGGTGTAGTTATCCTTAACGGATACGGCATCACCGAGTGCGCACCCCTTATCTCCTGTAACCGTAACGAGTGCCGTAAGGTAGGCTCGGTAGGTATGCCCATCATCGGCGGTGAGGTTCGTATCGATTCTCCCAACGAGGCAGGCGAGGGCGAGATCTGCTACAGAGGACCTAACGTAATGCTTGGCTACTTCGATAACGAGGAGGCAACGCGCGCCGTTATAGATGAGGACGGATTCTTCCATACGGGAGACATCGGTTACGTAAAGACCTACGGCAAGGATCAGTGGATATATATAACCGGCAGGATCAAGAACCTTATCATTCTTTCCAACGGTAAAAACGTATATCCCGAGGAGATCGAGTGCGATATTCAGGGCGTATGGGGCGTAAACGAGGTCGTTGTTTACGAGGGCGTAAGCAGCAAGGATCCCACCCTTGAGCTTATCGTAGCAGAGATCTATCCCGATTACGAGGCGTTCAAGCTTAAGGGCATTGAGGATATTGAGGGCTACTTTGATGAGCAGATAAAGCTTATCAACCAAAAGAACGTATCCTACAAGCACGTCGGTAGGGTAAAGATAAGAAAAGAGGAGTTCCCCAAGAACACTTCAAGAAAGATAACAAGATTTAAGATCGATAAGAGCATCGATTAAATAAAGTTCGGGCAGGGTGGCACACGTGTGCATACTCTGCCCAAATTATATTTTATATATCTATTGCAATAAATCTTTTTATATGGTAAAATATAATGACTAAGAACGTCGAAAAGACTATTATGCCTTTTCACGGCTGAAACATCAGCCGAGCAAAAAGCGAAAGACGGCTTTTTGCATCTATATCATTGCAACAGAAATCGACAAATTTCACTGTTGAAATTTGTTCGCAAAGCTTTGCTTTGCGGTCGAAATTCAAGAATTTCGACTTTCGATTGTCGTTATGAGTAAAGGAGGTGCAGTAATGGAGAAAGAATATCTGTTACAAAACGGCGTTGCGCTCTATACGTATGAAAATCCCGCGCTTCACGGCTTTTATCTTTCACTTTTTGTAAAAAGCGGGTCGATGTATGAGGAAGAAGGCTTTGAGGGTATAACTCACCTTCTTGAGCACTGTCTTGTAAGAAACGTAAATAAGCTTCGCGGCGGCAATCTTTATTCCGAGCTTGATAGGCTCGGTATGGAGTTCAATGCCACCACGTATTCCGAGCTTATGCAGTTTTACGTTACCGCCTCGCGTGAGAAATTTATCACGGGTATGGGTGTTCTTTGCGATCTCTTTCGCCCCATAGCCTTAAGCCGCAGAGAGCTTGATGCAGAGCGTAAGCGCGTAAAGGCGGAAATCAGAGAAAGTGACGATAAGACCTCGCTTGCCTTGTTTTCATCAAATATCGTGTTTGGCAACACACCTCTTGCGCACTCTATTGTGGGCACTGCGGGATCTGTAGACCGTGTGTCGATCTCCCGCCTCGAAGCACATAGGCAGGCGTGCCTTACCTCGGGCAATATATTCTTCTACCTTACGGGTAGCTTTGACGATGAGGACGTAGTAAAGGCGCTTGCTATGATCGATGCACTTCCCACCCGAAAAGGGGAGGGCAACTCTAACGTAGCCCCCGTACCGTGTAGCTTTTTCAACCGCCCATCCGAGATATTTATAAAGAACAGTGATTATACGGTGGTGCGCTTTACGTTTGACCTTGATATGTCGCATATGAGCGTTGCCGAGACCGATCTTATATACGATTCGCTCCTTACGGGCTACAATTCGCGCCTGTTTATAGAGCTAAGCGAGGGCAGGGGGCTTGTGTATGACGTAAGCGGTACGCTTGAGCGCTACCGCAACGTGGGCACTCTTTCGTTTTCCTATGAATTAAGCAGCCGCCACGTAGAGGAAGCTATAAGCATCACGGTAGACGTGTTAAATTCCATGAAGGATCCTGCCGCCGTTACCTGCGTTAAGGCAGGGTATACGGATAATGCTTATCTTTTGTATGACGATATGCGCGAGCTTAATTTCACCTTTGCCTTCGATAATCACGTTATGAGCGAGGGCTATTCCACCGTGCAGGCGCGCAAGGAAAGATATGCCGCTGTTACCGACAGTCGCCTTGCCGCACTTGCAGGCGAGATATTCCGCCGCAAAAATCTTACCCTTACTATGAAGGCGCAGGATAAGCGTGTTGATAAAAATAAAATAGAGGACATACTGAAAGGACTTAATTAAGAGAGGATTTTGCTATGGATTTTAAGAAAATCGACAAAAAGTATAAGCCCATCCCCTTCTGGTCTTGGAACGAGAGATTAGAGTGCGATGAAACTCGCCGTCAGGTAGGCGTTATGGATGAAGCAAGCATCGGTGGCTACTTTATGCACGCCCGCGGAGGTCTGCTTACCGAGTATATGGGCGAAGAGTGGTTTGATAACGTTGCTGCCGCGGCAGACGAGGGCAAAAAGCGCGGTATGTACCCCTGGGCTTACGATGAAAACGGCTGGCCCTCCGGCTTCGGTGGCGGTCTTGTAAACGGCAAGGGTGAAAAGTACTGGCAGAAGTATCTCCGCTATATCCCGAAGGATGCCGACAGATCCAACATTCCCGAGCACCGCATCATTCACATTGATGACGAATATTGCTTCTATTATGACGTTAACCCCTTCTACGTTGATACTCTCGACGCTGAGGTTATCGCTGACTTTATAAATGAAATTTATGAGCCCTACTATGCAAGATACGGCTCTGAATTCGACGGCTTCTTCACCGACGAGCCTCAGATTTCCAGAAACGGTATTCCGTGGAGCTTGACACTCCCTGCAGCATACGAGGCAGCTTACGGTGAAAGCATTTTTGAAATTCTTCCCAAGCTCTATATCCAGAAGGAAGGCTTCCCTCACGCAAGAGTGAAGTTCTGGAAGCTTATCACAGAGCTCTTCTCCGAAGCATTCAACAAGCAGATCTATGACTGGTGTCACGCACACAACCTCAAGTTCACAGGTCACTTGGTTCTTGAAGAAAATCTCGGTTGTCAGCTTATTTCCAACGGTGCTTGTATGCCCCACTATGAATATATGGACATTCCCGGTATGGACTGGCTTGGCAGAGTTATTTTCCCCTGCTTTACACATTACCAGGTAGCATCCGTTGCCGCACAGACAGGTAAAAAGCAGATCCTCTCCGAAACGTTCGCTCTTTGCGGTCACAACGTTGGCTTTGACGAGCTCAAGAGAAACTACGAATGGATGATGGTACGTGGAATCAACCTCCTCTGCCAGCACCTTGAGGGCTACTCTCTCCGCGGTATCAGAAAGAGAGACTATCCTCCGGCAATGTACT
>JAZRLU010000372.1:0-5262 GCA_045647045.1 Eubacteriales bacterium | reverse complement strand
TCTGCAAGATGGCAGAGAATGAATCCCGACGGATATCCCGACGACTAAAATAGAACCAAAGGAGGTCTGCCTCACGGTATACCTCTTTTGTTTATGTAATGGAGGGCAATATGAGTAGCTTAAAGGAAAAAAAGTTGTTTTTGCTTGATATGGATGGCACAATATACCTCGATTGTGACCTCTTTGACGGAACGCTTGATTTTCTTGCCGAGGTAAAGCGCAAGGGCGGTAAGTATCTTTTCGTAACCAACAATTCCTCAAAGGGCGTTGAGGCATACGTGGATAAGCTTGTAAGATTGGGGATAGATGCGGTTGCAGACGATTTTCTTACGTCTACCGATGCAACGGTGCTTTATCTTAAGGCCAATTATCCCGGCAAGCGCTTTTATGCAATGGGAACGCAAACCTTCTTAAAGCAGCTGTCCGATAGCGGTATAGATATCGTTACAGACGTTGTAGACGGTATTTACGGCGTTATAATTTCAAACGATACAGAGCTTACCTTTAAAAAGCTTGATGACGTTTCCAGACTTCTTACAAAAGGCGTTGATGCATATATTGCAACCAACCCCGACTGGGTTTGTCCAACCGCATACGGATACGTGCCGGACTGCGGATGCTTTGCGCAGATCCTTGAAAAAGCAACGGGGAAATCGCCTTATTTCATAGGCAAGCCTCGCCCCGAAATGCTTTTGATTGCTATGGATAAGTACGGCTATAGCAAGGATGAGGCTGTAATGGTGGGTGACAGAGTGTATACCGATATAGCATCGGGATATAACGCGGGTATCGATACAGTATTCGTTCTCAGCGGTGAAGGAACAGTAGAGGATGCGGAAAATTCGGATACCAAGCCTACTTATACAATGAATAATATAAGAGAGCTATACAACAGTATAATATAAATTTCAGGAGTTTAAAATGATTACAGTAAGCAATCTTGCTTTTCAGTTTGGCGGTCAGCTTCTTTTTAAGGACGTAGACCTTAAATTTACCCCCGGCAATTGCTACGGTATTATAGGTGCAAACGGAGCGGGTAAATCTACCTTCTTAAGACTTCTTTGCGGTGAGCTGCAGCCCACTCGCGGTGAGGTGTCTATCCCTGCATCTGTAAGAATGTCTGTTCTTAAGCAGGATCACTTTGCATATGAGGAATTTACCGTTCTTGATACGGTAATTATGGGTAACCGCCGCCTTTACGATATAATGAAGGAAAAGGATGCTATTTACGCTAAAGAGGATTTTAGCGATGAGGACGGCATCCGTGCAGCAGAGCTTGAAGGCGAATTTGCCGAGCTTAACGGCTGGGAGGCTGAATCCGATGCCTCAAAGCTTATTCAGGGCCTTGGTCTTTCGGATGAGCATCTTTATTCTTATATGTCAAGCCTTAAGGAAAGTGAAAAGGTTAAGGTGCTTCTTGCACAAGCGCTTTTCGGCAATCCCGATATAATTCTTTTAGACGAGCCTACAAACGGTCTTGATATTGATGCGGTTCTTTGGCTTGAAAACTTTATAGCAGATTATTTCGGTACTGTGCTTGTAGTATCGCACGATAGACACTTCCTTAACGACGTATGCACCAACATCGTTGATATCGATTACAGCGGTATAAAGATGTACGTTGGTAACTATGAGTTCTGGTATGAGTCAAGCCAGCTTATTCAGCGTATGATAAAGATGCAGAATAAGAAAAATGAAGAGAAGATCGCAGAGCTGCAAAGCTTCATATCCCGTTTCTCGGCCAACAAATCCAAGTCAAGGCAGGCAACCGCGCGCAGAAAGCTTCTTGATAAGCTTACCGTAGAGGAGCTGCCCGCATCTACAAGAAGATATCCCTTCATAGGATTTGATATGGACAGAGAGCCCGGTAAGGAGATCCTTTTTGTTGATAAGCTTTCCAAAACGCTTGACGGCAAGGTTCTTTTCCGCGATCTTACCTTCCGCGTTTCAAAGGATGATAAAATAGCCTTTCTCGGCAACGAGCTGGCGCTTACAAATCTTTTCCGTATCCTTATGGAAGAGGAAAGTGCCGATTCGGGCGAATTCAAATTCGGCGTTTCTATAACAACGTCATATTTCCCGCACGATAATTCCGAATATTTTGACGGATGCACCGAGTCTATTCTTGATTGGATGCGCCGTTATTCCAAGGATCAGACAGAAACCTATCTTCGCGGATTCCTCGGTAAGATGCTGTTTTCAAACGATGCGGTATTTAAGCCCGTAAACGTTCTTTCGGGTGGCGAAAAGGTTAGATGTATGTTCTCAAGAATGATGATGTTCGGCTCTAATATGCTTATCATAGATCAGCCTACAGATCACCTTGATCTTGAATCCATTACGGCTGTAAACAACGGTATGCAGAGCTTTAAGGGTAACATTCTCTTTACCTGCCGCGACTATGAAATACTCAACACGGTAGCCAATAGAATAATTGAAATACTCCCCGACGGCAGCTTTATAGACCGCACCGGAACGTACGAGGAATATCTTGATTATAAGCGCACCTTAAACTCATAAAATTATAAAAATGAGAGCTTGACGGGACTTTTTTAAAAGACCTATCATAGCTCTCTTTTTCTTTGCCTAAATTAAAAATAACGTGTCCGCATTTTTGTGCTTGACTTTTTTACGTACGTATGTTAGAATATATAAGCTGAAGAAAACAAATGCGGGTGTGGCGGAATTGGCAGACGCGCTGGACTTAGGATCCAGTGGGTACCCGTGCAGGTTCAACTCCTGTCACCCGCACCATGAACCTTTACACTCGCGGTAGAGGTTCTTTTTTCAACGATACCCTTAAGGAGATTAAATATGAGCAAAAGGTTCCGAATGTCGTGTGCACTTGACGTAGATGATCTTTTGATGGAGTGTGTGCCGTATGCCATACGATTGGCAAATGAAAAATATAAATTTGATCCGCCGCTTACCATTTACGAGGTAGACCGTTGGGGAAAGCTCGGCACACGTGCCGACGTTATTTTTGAATTCTTTGACGATCCCGAATTTTTCATAAATCAGCCCGTTATCGAGGGGGCAAAGGAATTCGTAAAAAAGCTTTCAAGAATCACAGAGGTCTTTATATGCACCTCTATAGTGCCTAAATTTATGGGTATACGCGCAGAGCGTATAATGAAAGAGTTTCCTGAAATCCCGCCTGAGCATATTTATATGGGATCGCGTAAGGATAAGCTTAACGTGGATATACTCTTTGATGACGGTATGCATAACGTATTCAATTCCAATGCCGCATATCCTATACTTATGAGAAGACCGTGGAATCAGTCTGCAACGGGTATGCTTGCCGTTAACAATTACGATGAGTTCTTGAAGCTTGTAGACGTTATTGCAAAAAGCTATACTATAGTTGATGAAACCGAAAAATCACCCGATTTTATCGTGCTTGTAGGTCCTTCCGGCGCGGGTAAGAATGAGATCGCAAACAAGCTTCTTGAAAAATGCCCTCGCATTGAAAAGCTTATCAGCTACTCAACCGAAAAGCCGATATCCGCATCCGATGCGGAAAGCTATCACTATATCCCCAAGGATGAGTTCTTTGCAATGATGGAAAACGGGGAATTCTTTGAGTCAACAATGTACGCCGGCAACGGATATGCAACGAAAAAAGAGGACGCGGAGTCTATACTTAAGAGCAAAAAAATAGTGCTTACGGTTATGGATATTTGCGGAGCAATGGCTGTAAAAACCAACTATTCAAACGTTGCAACCGTCTACGTTAAGCGCCCAAAAAGCGAGCTTTTACGTTCCATTCTTACCACCGGCGGTGAGATAGAAAATATGGTAAAGCGTATCATTTCAATAGACGATGAGCGCCGAAATGAAGAGATATGCGACTATGCCGTTGACGATCCCGATCCTATCGGGGCTGCCGAAAAAATACTGAAAATGCTTAATATCGAATGCTGAAAAAAACATAGCAAAAGGGTTACCTGCTAAAACGCAAGGTAACCCTTTTATTATGCACAAAAATCAAAATATGGCATTTAATTCAAAGCAGAATTAGTTTGAAAAGCGATTCTTGTAGGGCTCGGTTTTGCCGTTTGAGGCAGTTCCTTTACCCTTGCGAGCGGTTGACGGTTTGCTTGCTATAGGCAATTTAAGGATAAACCTTGATACAAGATAGCAGATCAAGGCTATCAATGCATAGAGTGCCGCGAAAATAACAAGAGCGGCAAAGATCGTAGCAGCGCTGAACTGAAGGTCACCGCCTTCGTTTCTTACGGAAAGGAATATTGCAAAGAATCCGGCAAACAGGGCAAGAAAGTGAATAGAGTATCTTGCTATCTTTGGCAGCCTATCGATTGTGAGTATAAATTCCGCGCCGCTTATTATGATGCCGAATGCCATGATAAGCAGAAAGCGCAAAAACGTCATCTCCGCATTAACAAGGCCGCTGATAAGAGAGAATACGTAAAACGTAACGGCAATGATCACCGTATATGCTGTCGAGTGAAAAATGAATTTTTCTATGGGTTTCATCTGATGCCCGTCCCTATGTGATGTGTTAACCTATTGTAACACAATAAAAAGCATTTTTCAAGTGAAATCACGATTTATTTACATAATTTACGCATCGGTGCAAATATGCTTGCATAAAAATGCGAAATATGCCTTTTTTTAACGGTTTAATCTTGACATCTTAAAATAAAAATATTATAATTATATTGTATATTATTTAATGCGAGGTGTCACTATGACCAGATCACAGGCAAGAGAAAATGCTTTTATTCTTCTTTTTGAAGCAGAGTGCAGAGAGGACGAGACTGCGCTTGAAATATTCGAGTATGCAGAGCAGCTTGGAGAATTTGAGCTTAATACTTACGTAAAGACCGTTTTCTTCGGCGTTTATGAAAGACGCAAGGAGATCAACGAGCTTATTGATAAAAATATCGTTGGATGGAGTAAAAAGCGTATTTCTCCCGTTTCGGGCGCACTTTTGGCGCTTGCTACCTTTGAGATGCTTGCGCTTGACGACGTACCTGCGCGTGTTGCTATCAATGAGGCGGTTGAGCTTTCAAAGAAATATGACGATGAGAAGAGCTACGTTTTCGTTAACGGAGTTCTTAACGCTATAGCAACCGAGCTTGGTGAAAAATAAATGAACGGCGTAATTCTTGGGTTTGATACAAGCAATTATACGACGTCTATTTCCGTGCTTGACGGTGAAGGGAAGCTTTTAGCCAATCTCAAAAGAATGCTCCCCGTAAAGCAGGGGGAGCGCGGGCTTCGTCAATCCGATGC
>JAZRLU010000371.1:0-2832 GCA_045647045.1 Eubacteriales bacterium | reverse complement strand
GGCTACGAAGAAAGCTTGCATCTGCTTGAAACAAGTGAAAGATGAATTCTCGTCGGCTTGCGCCTCCTCCATGAATTGGCTTCGCCATGAATTGAAACTTCGTTTCATGAATTCTCGCAGTTTGCTTTGCAAACCTTGCTCCATTGGATGAATTGCAACCCCCAATGCGCCGCAGCGCAATTCATGCCGTAGGCAATTCATGAACCTTTGGTTCAATTCATGCAACCGTTAGGTTGCAATTCATTGCGCCCTACAGGCGCTCCGCATTGTGCCGCTTGACTTTCCTGCTTTATCGTGGTATAATTACAGGGTATAAAATGCTTTCGCGGTGGATCGTGGGGGCGAAGAGGAGAGAATATGAAGTTAAAAAGAATTGAAGCTATGCACGGCTTTACCTTTGAAGAGCCGATAGTGATAGAGGAGATAGGCGCGGTGGCACACTGTGCCGTGTACGAAAAGAACGGTGCGGAGCTTTTGTTCCTTGAGAGAGAGGATACAAACAAGACTTTTGCCATAACCTTTAAAACAATACCCGAGGACAGCACGGGCGTTTTCCACATTCTTGAGCACTCTGTGCTTTGCGGCTCGGAGAAATACCCTGTTAAGGAGCCGTTTGTAGAGCTTCTTAAGGGCTCGCTTAAGACCTTCCTTAATGCGTTCACCTTCTCGGATAAAACTATGTACCCCGTGTCCTCACGCAATGAGAAGGACTTCCTTAATCTTATAGACGTATATATGGATGCGGTGCTTCATCCCCTTGCGGTGCAGCGCCCCGATATATTCCGTCAGGAGGGCTGGCATTACGAGGTAGGCGAGGCAGGGGAGCTTTCCTACAAGGGCGTTGTATTTAACGAAATGAAGGGCGCGTATTCCTCGGTAGATGAGATAGAGCTGGAGCTTATGAGCGCCGAGCTTTACCGCGGAACGCCTTATGCTTACGATTCGGGTGGAAATCCCGAGGTTATCCCAACGCTTACCTATGAGGCGTTTGTAGATGCGCACAGCCGCTATTATCATCCAAGCAATGCGCGTATCTTCCTTGACGGCAGGGTGGATCTTGATAAAACGCTTGCCCTGCTTGACGGATATCTTTGCCGCTATGAAAGAAGAGAGGTTAAGGCGGATATTGCACGTGTTGTTCCCTCGGGCAGAACCGAGCGCGAGGTTGAATATGAGATATCCGATAGCGAAAGCCCGGAGGGTAAATGCCGCATTTGCCTCGGTTTTATGACGCACGGGCATGAGGATCGCCGCACGGGTATAGCCCTTGGCGTGATAATGGATGCCATAGCAGGTACAAACGATTCGCCCTTCCGCCGTGCAATGCTTGATTCCGGGCTTGTAGAGGATGCAAGCTTTATTTCATATGACGGTATTATGGAAAACGCCGTTGTACTGGAGCTTAAAAACGTAAAGCACGGGGATATGAAGCGTGCCGAGGCGCTTGCTATTGAGGTCATAGGCAATATTGTAAGGGAGGGCATCGACCGCAAGGCGCTTGCCGCATCCTTCAGCGCGATGGAGTTCCGCGTGCGCGAGCAGGACAGCGCAGGCTTCCCACAGGGCATAAATTATGCAATAGCCGTACACGATACCTGGCTTTACGGTGCCGATCCCACCCTTCCGCTTTTCTTTGAAAATGATATACGCACCCTGCGCGAGGCTATGGACACTCGCTACTACGAGGATCTGCTTTCCGATATATTCTTAAGCTCCAAGCATAGCGCGGCGCTTTATATGATCCCCTCTGCAACCCTCGGTAAGGAGCGAGAGGAGGGGGAGCGTGCAAGGCTTTGCGCAATACGCGAGGCATTTTGTGACTCTGAATTTGAAAAGGTCGTATCCGAAGGCGAGGCTCTTACCCTTTGGCAGGCAACGCCCGATAGTGAAAAGGCACTTGCCACTCTGCCCTCGCTTTCTGTAGAGGACATTGATCCCGAGCCCGAAATGATCCCCGGGGAAAGCTATAAAATTGACACGGTACCCGCCCTTTATACACCCGTACAGTCAAAGGGCATCACGTATGCGCGCCTTTTGCTTGATGCTACCGACCTTAGCGCAGGCGAGCTTTCCGACCTCTCTCTTATGACCGAGCTTTACCGCCAGCTTAAGACCGAGAGCTTCTCGGCAAAGGATCTGCAAACAAAAATCAAAAGCGAGCTTGGCTCTATGAGCTTTTCCACCCTTGTTCTTGGCAATGGGGGCGAGGCACACGTATACCTTTCCGTATCCGTAAGCGTGCTTGACAGTGCCCTTGATAAGGTAACCCCCTTGGTGCGCGAGGTGTTGCTTACCACCGATTTTTCGGATACCGAGGCTATAGGAAGGATAGTAAAGCAGCTTAAATCCTCCGCCTGCGAGTCGGTTTCGGCGGCAGGTCACTCCGCCGCGATATCCAGATGTGCCGCGTACACCACAGCAGAGGCTGCAATAAGCGAGTATACGGACGGTATCGAATTTTGTAAGTATCTTAAGGCACTTGACGAGAGCTTTGCGGATAAAAAGGGCGAGCTTTCAGAGAGGCTCTTTGCGCTCTCGCGCCGCCTTGTAAGCCGTGCACGTACCACGGTATGCCACGCGGGCGTACGCCGTGACGACTTTGCCGCAGAGCTCATATCGATCATCCCCGAGGGGGAGGCGTGTACGGATAAAACGCCCGTTATGCCCCTTGGCGCGCGCCGTGAGGCTATAGTTGTGCCCTCATCCGTTTGCTATGCTGCGCAAACGGGCAACGTGCTTCGCTATTGCGATAGAATGCACGGTAGTCTCGGCGTTGTGCGCACGCTGCTCTCCTACGGCTATCTGTGGGGCGAGATCCGCGTGCAGGGCGGT
>JAZRLU010000370.1:0-1439 GCA_045647045.1 Eubacteriales bacterium | reverse complement strand
AGTTACCGCCCTGGAAATGCTCGTGAGCAAGAATCGAGCCGCCCACAATGGGAAGGTCGGCATTTGCCCCCAGCATGTAATGCGGGAACTGTTCTACAAAATCCAATTGCTTGACAAACGTGGAGCGATCGATTTGCATGGGCGTATGCTCTGCCGAGAACGCGATGCAATGTTCGTTATAATAAACGTAAGGAGAATACTGAAGATACCAGGGCGTGCCTGCCATATCAAAGGGTATCTGGCGCAAGTTCTGCCTTGCGGGCTTGGAAACGCTGCCTGCATAGCCCTCGTTTTCGTGGCAAAGAAGGCACTTGGGATAGCCCGACTGGGGAAGAAGCTTCGCCGCCGCGATCGCCTTGGGATCCTTTTCGGGCTTGGAAAGGTTAACCGTGATATCGATCTCACCGTACTCGCTATCGGTCTTCCACTTAAGGTCGCGTGCTATTCTGTCTGCTCTTATGTAGTTGGAGTTTACCGCAAGGGCGTAGAAGTAATCGGTAGCGCTCTCGGGAGATGTAGCGTAAAGCTCCTCAAAGCGGCCTATTACCTCGGAGGGGCGGGGGCAAAGCGCACCCATTATACGTGTATCGAAAAGATCGCGGTACACTACGGAATCAGACTCTATCAAGCCTCTTTCGTAAGCGTAAGTGCACATAATGTCAAGAAGATCGCAAAGCGCATACTCGCCTTCTGCCTTTTCGTATTCAAACTCGGTAACGCCGAGCATATCGATGATCATATTAACAGAGTATGCTCTGTCCTCATTCTTTATAAGTCCGCGCTGCTCGGCATAATCAACAAGCGCCGATATTGCTGCATTGATATTCATATTTTTTCACCTCAAAGCTTTTATTTGTTAAAGGGATCGATATTGCCGGTAAATTCGGGGCTTACGGTAAAGCTGAAGGATATCTCCTTTTCGCTTATGCGGTACTCGGGAAGAAGCTCGGGACCGCAGGAGTTAGAGCCGATGCCCGCATTGCGGTAATCCACAAATACGGTTGTTTCTTTATCCGCAACAAGCTCCCATTCGTGCATTGTATTTGCAAGAGTCTCGGGCGTGTAATGAGATACCGAGAAGGAGAATTTATCTGCGGCAAAGAGCATTCCGTGCCCTGCAACAGACGTAACGGTTGCCCATCTTGTGCCGTAGTGCGCGCCGTTTTCCTGCGGACGAATATACGGCTCGTGATTTGCGGTAGCCGTTGTCTTAAAGAGGGAAAGTCTTGATGCAAGCCTCTTATCCTCATACGACTCATAAGGACCGTAGCCGAAGTAGGAAACGTCCTCAAAGCCCTCGGGCAGGGTGAATCTGAAGCCGAAGCGAGGAAGCACGGGTGCTTTCTCATTTACGGTTGCATTGCAATCGATCTTAATGGGTGCGCCGAGTGCAAAGGTGTAGGAAACGGTCATCTTAACCGCAGGCACAAGCGCCTTTG
>JAZRLU010000369.1:0-4872 GCA_045647045.1 Eubacteriales bacterium | reverse complement strand
GCGTAAACAAGCTCGTTTCCAAACTCATCTACGTAGGAAAGAACAAAGGGAGAGATCTTGCTTTCATTTTCGGTATCAAGCACCGATTCAAGGCGTGTGAAGGAGTACTTGTACTCTCCGTTGACCTCTATCATTTCCATTCTGGACTCGTCTATGTGCGGATATGCAACCGCCTCGCCGTTGTACTTGGACTCGCCAAGCTCGGGGCGGTAATCGATCACCTTGTTGTTATCCGTGCTGCCGCCGTTATCCGCAAGCAAAAAGGTGTTGAGCAGTATTGCCGCAACGGTAAGAAGTGCCAAAGCGCCTGCAAGGATCGCTATGATCAGAGGCTTTTTCATTTTTTTCTTTACAACTATCACAAAACGCCTCCTTATAAGTATTTACGTCTTATGCACACAACAACGCCCGCAGCCGTAACGATAACGGGTATAACCGCAATGATAACGGCGAAGGTTATCTGTGCCGAAGAGGTAAGGCCCTCTTTGTTTACCAAAACCTTTGTTCCGTCGGGGCGGGTCTCGCTGGTGGTGGTATCCGTGTCACTTATCGTCATCTCAACAAGGTACTTACCAAGGAAGCTTTCGCTGTTGTTAAGAGAGATGCCGCCAAGCTTATCGGGGGCATAGGTATCAAGTCTTGCTATGTTCTGCACAAGCGAGGATGTAACGTCGTAATTTGCAAAGGATGCATTACCGAGAATATCGCTTGAGAAGAAGCTTGCGCTTGCCGCGCAGAATATATAGGAGTACGAGAAGTTACCCGTATCACTGTCTATGGTTTTTCTGCCCGCAACAGCGCACAGTGCGCGCACGCCCTCGTCGCCTGCCTTGCGTATATAGTTACCCTCCTCATCGGGTCCGTAATCCATAGCCGCAGAGGACGTGAAGAGGAAGGGCGCGTAGATCCTTGAGGTATCGGGATCGCCCGGCTCATTCATACCCGTGGAGTTATCTCCAAAGGAGCTCTTGATATAACCGCTGTCGTCTACCACAACACGGGGTGCCGTTGTAAGCGCAGCATAGTCACCGTAAACGGCATATGCATAGCTCGTTGTATCGGTGTTGTATTCGGTGATAAGAGTAGTTCCCGTTTCCTTGGTGGTGTCCTTGATATAGCTCTCGGTATCCTTTACAAGGGTGTTGGAGAACTCGATTCCCCATTCGGAAAGGAAGTCCTCAAGCACGGGGAGCTCTATCTTGTAATCCTTGGCTACCATTATAGAGCCGCGGTTTTTGGACATATATCTGTCAAGAAGCTCGGACTCCGAAACGTAGGAGTAGCTGCCGAACTTGTCCGCATCCTCGTGAAGGTCGGAGGTGGGATTGTTGATTATAAGAAGAACGCAGTCCTCGGGGATCGCAGGATCAACGTGGGTGCCGGTTGCAAGGCTTTCCGCCTCTGCATTCTTTATAAGCTCGGAGAGGCTGAGAGTCTTTACCTCAAGTCCCTTCTCACCGAGAAGATCGTAAAGATAACCGGTGTCCTTATTTCTCTGTTGCTGCGCCTTGATCTCGTCCTCATCGGTCATACCGTCCGTGGGTGCATAGTAGGACTCACCGTGGTCGGTAACGAAGTATGCAACGGGCTTATCAACAAGGGTAAGCGAAAGAAGAATAGAGGCAAGCTTGTACTCGCCGTCATAGGAATACACCTTCTCACTACCGCTGCGCCAGAAGGTATTGGCGTTTGCTATTCTGTAGCGGTTACCGTATGATATTATGATATCCGTGGATGCTATATCCGTCAGCGAGGTGGTCTTGTACTCTGCAACAGAGGTGGGGTCCATCTTTACGTTGACCGTCTTTATCTCAAGGTTATCGTACCTTGCCGCAAGCTCAACCGCCATATAATATACAACACGGGTATAGGTGTCTTCTATAAGATTGTCGGGATCGTCACAGAAGGTTATACGTATACCGGGGTCGCGCAGCGAGCCATCCTCCTTATAGAAGATCTCGTCGCACACGTCAAACATTACGTCACGCACGGTATACAGTCCCTCGGGAGTGAGATCTATATAAAAATTACCGAAGATACCGAAGCTCGTAACGGCGATATTCAGCGCGATAACAAGTATTATGAGTACCGCGGAGATCACCGTAAATATCTTCGTACGGGTGCTTCTACCCGAAAAAAGCTTATTTGCCATATAAAGTTTCCTTTTTTGAGAATTATCTGTTTTTTCTTCTGATAACGACTACCGCACCGACTATTGCTATAACGGCAGGTATTGCCATAAGGATCACGGTATAGATACGCGCGCCCTGCATTGTAAGGTTTTCAAGCATACCGTTAGTGTAAAACAGAGTGGTGTGGCATCCGTAAGGAACGCCGTCACGTCCGAATACGTTATCAAGCACCGAGTAAACGAAGTTTCTGTTTGCATATCCCTCGGTGTAAAGCGTATCCTCCGCACAGATAAACACGCTCGGAACTACGAAAATACGGCTGGTCGTTCCGTTGTCATTCTCGGTGAACGAGGTAGCTGCGATGCAATAGCCGCCCTCGCTGCCCGTTTTAACGCCGCCCGCGTAGGTTTCCGAGGCATCCGATGCTATAAGCAGGGGCTCTGCATCACCCGAAAGAACAAGTGCCGCGCACTCTCTCATAAGAACGCCCGTTGAGCCGAGAGAGGAAAGCTTTTGCTCTATCGCATCTGCGGTTTTGCCGCTTGCAAGCTCGGATATAAGAGTAAAGTAGTCTGTAGTAACCGCATTGTCACTGTCACGCACGATGTTCTTTACCGTGCCGTTCTCGCCCTCCGCCTCGGAAAGCGCGATGCCGCGATCCGCAAGGAAGGCTTCAAGCACCGAAAGCTTTTCTACGTAAGGGTCTATGGCAACGTAAAGAGAGCCGCCCATTTCAAGATAAGCATCAAGCTTTTCTATCTCGGAGTAAACTCCGCTTCCCTCGGTTGCGCGCTCAAAGTCCTTTACAGGGTTGTATATTACAACCATTCCGGCATCCTCGGGCACCATATCAACCGAGCGCAGGTCGATAGTATCGATATTGTAGCCCGCGCAGGAAAGCATATTTGCAAACGTAACGTCAACTATCTCACCGTGGAAGGTGGTGAAGTATGCGGTGGGATGATCCTCTCTGAGCACCCAAAGTGCCATGGAGGCAAATACCTCTTCTCCGTTATAGGTGGTCAGCTGACCGTAGGTAGCGGAGTTTTGGGTATCGTAGGTACAGGTAGCGGATGCGATATCGGTAACCACCTTGTGCGATTTTTCCGATACGAACACAACGCTCGTTTCGTATATCGGGTAAAGCGTACCGTCGTCAAGCTCGATCTGATACTGTGTAAGATCGCACAGCTCTCCGTTTTGATTTCTCTTTGTTATAAGGTTCACGCATTCGATCTCAATGAATCCGGGATAACGCTCGGCAAACTCCTTTGCCGTTTCGTAAAATGCCGTTACCTCGTCTACCGCGCCGGTTTCAAGCACGTTCATATCGCGGCAGAAGATGACCTTTACGTTTTCCTTATCCTTAACCTCGGCAAAAAGAGCATCCGTTGCGCCGGATATCGACATATCGTAGCTGTCGGGCACGTAAAGATACAAGCCAAAGGCGGTCGTAAAGGCATAAACAATGGCATTCACGGCTATGACAACGCCTATTACAAGCGCGGTCATCGATGAGCCGACGAATCCCTCACCGCGGAAGAATGCGGCAAGCTTTGTCATGAATTTGTTCATTTCGGACTCCCTTATCAGTTATATCTGCGACGGTCGTACACGCGGATGGTAAGATATACGAATACCGCGCTTACGGATAAGTAATAAATAAGGGACGAAAGATCAAAATATCCGTTGGTAAAGGTTTGGAATCTTGTGAATATCGAGAAGCAGTCAAGCACGTAGCGCAGCCAGAAGGTTGCGGGAAGAAGCGCGTTAACAACACCGATAAGAAGGAGAACGAGGATGATACCTATAGTACCTACCGCAGCGGTAAGCTGGTTCTCCGTAAGGGAGGAAACGAATATTCCTATGGAAATAAAGGTCATACCCACAAGCAAAAGCGCAAGCACGTTACCTATGAGGTTAGAGGTCTTTACGTGCGCATAGGGGTAAAGGATTATGAAGTAAAGCGAATTGATAAGGAGCGCACCGCCGAACATCGTAAGTGCCGCAAGGAACTTTGCAAGCACCATAGAGGTAAGCGAGATGGGTGCGGTAAGAAGCAGCTGCTCTGTCTTTGCGCGCCTCTCGTCACTGAAGGACTTCATGGTAAGAAGCGGAAGAACGATCGCGCAGAATATCATCATCACCGTAAAGAAGGTGGATATATCCGCCGACATAGAGAACAGCGTGGTATAGCTGAACACCGCGCCGCCTATAGCAAGGAAGAGCACGAGAAAGACGTAGCCTATAACGCCCGTGAAGTAAGAGCGCATTTCTCTTTTGTATATTGCAAACATTGTATATTCCTCTCTTTCCCGGATCAATGAGCCCTGGAGCGCTTAGCTTCGGGCGCGCCTGCAGATGCGTTATCGCGGTCTACAAGTCTTATGAATATGGTTTCAAGATCCGTGCCTATGGGTGCCATACCGAGTATGGGCCAGGACTTTGATGCGCAAAGATTGAAGATGGGCTTACGGGAATCGATACCCCTGTCACTCTCAACTATGTAAGCGTACGCATCACTGTCACGCTCGCCGGTGGCGGTTACGCTCTTTACGCCGCGGATCTTTTCGATCGCAGAAAGCACGTCACGCTGCGGGCCGCAGATCTTTATCTCGTAATGGTAGCTATCCTCGATCGCACGTGTAAGCTCCGAGGTCTTTTCATCGGCAATAAGCTTACCCTGATTGATGATGATAACTCTCTCGCACACCGCGGATCTTTTCGATCGCAGAAAGCA
>JAZRLU010000368.1:0-1705 GCA_045647045.1 Eubacteriales bacterium | reverse complement strand
ATCCGATCGGCATATGCTATAATTATTACCGTGATTTTACCTTTTGAGACTTTTTGGGAGGACGTTATGGAGATAATTGCAAGCAAAAAGGCAGCTATATTACCGCTGTATATATTCGTTGCCGCAATCGGTATTCTTTTTCTATCTATCGGTATTGCGATGGGCGAATTTTATTATATAGGTGCAGGTGCACTCATATTCATTGTGGGAATAGCTATCATCGTTGATTTTTGCCGTTTTCCGATGACGCTTATTACGCTCGGGCGCGACGGTATGCTCTACCTTCCGAGAAGCGTAACGGTAAATCCAAGAGAGATAACCGACGTATCCTATCGCAGGGCATCTGCGCGTGCAATACAGTACAAATGGGGCACGGTTATAATCACTACGTACAGTGATACGTACAGGCTGCGTTATACCGCGGATTGCGAAAGCGTTTCCAAACGGCTGACGGAGCTTATGTATGAATCAAAGCAAACAATATAAAAAGCAGCCTTAAATGCTTAAGTCGGCATTTAAGGCTGTTTTTTGTTATAAATCACTTTTTGGGAGTTCCCTCTACGAAATACGTAGCTTCACTGTCCGCTGTATGAAGTGCAAATGCAAGCGGGAACATTTCAAATGCCTTTGAAACGTTGCGGATATCCTCAAACTCGGACGAATATCCCATATGATAACGTATAGCAAACGCCTCCTCGCGGGAAAGGCGCATATAGCCTGTGATTATATAAACGCTCTTTTCACCGTGACCGTAAGGAAGCTGATCGTCATACTCAAAGGTATCAACTCTCTGCCAAGTGCCCTTTTCATCCTTGACGTTTCTAAAGCCCTTTTTATATACGCCTATCTTGCAAAGATCGTGCAGAAGCGAAACTATAGCAATGCTCTCCTCCGAATAGTTAAAGCCGTACGTTTCCTTTGCGCGGGGGGAGTTAAGATATCCGCGGAGCGCATCGTATACGTTAAGCGAGTGATCAGCAAGTCCACCCTCGTAGGATGAGTGGAAGCGCGCGGATGCAGGCGCAACAAAGAAATCGGATTTTTCAAGATAATCAAGCAGCTTATCCGCACCTTCTCTTTTTATGTAGGTGTTATATATTTCTATAAATCTTTCCTTACCTGTCATTTTCAATTCTCCCAACATTTTGATTATTTATTATATTATACACCAAAATTAAGCTAAATGCAATATAAGTGAAAGAAAAAAGGGGCTTTGCAAGCATTTTTTTGCAAAGCCCTGAAAATCAGTTATCAAATTTAACGCTAACGCTTTCGCCAACCTTAACAAATACGCGCTTGAAGTCCGAAAGCTCGCGCACGCCGTTTACCGTACGGTAACGGAGCACGGAATACGCCGTATCCATACCGCCGCGGTTTGTTACACGCGCCTCGCTATCGGACACCCACTCCTCTGCTATATCGGCGTAGGTAAGACCGTATCCGAAGGGGTAAGCAGGCGTGCCCTTAAAGAATCTGTAGGTTCTGTTTTCCATTGAGTAGTCCTCAAAGGGTGGAAGGTCGCTATCGGATGCATAGAAGGTTACGGGAAGCCTGCCCGAGGGAGATACCTTACCGAAAATGATATCCGCAAGGGCATTTCCACCCTCTGCACCGGGGTAGAAGCATTGCAGCACGGCATCCGAGCTTTCGCTTACCTCTGCAAGTGACATACAGCTGCCGCTTACGTGCACGCAAACGATGGGCT
>JAZRLU010000367.1:0-1610 GCA_045647045.1 Eubacteriales bacterium | reverse complement strand
ATGCCCGTATGAGGGATGCATTGATATCGCACTCATCAAAATACCTGCGCGCGCATTTCCAAAGGAGATATTTATATCGGATGCCCCGTACGTCTATCACGGGGAATATAACGAAAAAGCCGATCTTCCGCAAAATAACGTATACAGCGGTATAGGATATTGTGAGAACAATTACACAGAACGGTGTAAAAAGCATATCGGGGAGTTTACTTTTGGCAAAAAACGTGCTATAATAGGGTAGAGGAGCACGTGATATGGAATACGAATTGATTTTTGCCAAAAGGCGGTCTGTAGGACTTAAGGTTAAAGACGGTATACTTACGGTAAGAGCACCGTACGGTACACCGCGCGCGTATATTGACGGCGTTATAAAGAAGCATTCGCAATGGATAGAAAGCGCACTTAAGCGCGAGAGCGCAAAGCGAGATATGTACGAGGGACTTTCCGATTTAGAGATCCGCGAGCTTAAGCGCCGCGCAAAAGAATATTTTGAGGATAAATGCGCGTATTACGCACCTCTTATGGGCGTAAAATACAATAAGCTTACGGTAACGTCGGCAAAAACGAGGTTTGGATCCTGCAATTCAAAGGGGAATATCAGCTTTTCCTACCGTATTATGCTATATCCCGAGCTCGCACGTGAATACGTAGCGGTTCACGAGCTTGCACATTTGATAAAAATGGATCATTCGCCTGAGTTTTACGCGATAATAGAAAAATATCTGCCCGATTATAAGGAGCGCAAGCGCTTGCTTAAAATAACCGTTTGATTTTTGAGGTTATATCGGGAGACCTGCGCGGCAGCTCTCGGGGGGAAATACCGATCGGCTTGTAAGGATCAGGCAAGGCTCGTGCCGCATAGTAAAAAGAAGGGAAATGTGGAATATTGACCGTGTTTTACTATATAAATAATAAAAATGGGAACTGTCGAAGTACGCAGTTCCCATTTTTATCATATTAAAATTCAAGCACGTGATCTACAAGCTTATCACCTACGTATACAAGCTTCAGCGAAAAGAAACGTGACTCGGTGTCAAGAAGCGAAAGAAATATCTTATCGCCCTCCCAAATATTAAGCGTTGGGATATCGGATTTTTTCACCCATACAGGTACACCCTCATCACATTCGGCAAGCATTTCACCACCGAATGATGCGCTATGGAACAGATGCATATACTCGGTACCGTAAAGATCCGAAACAAAGGTTATAATGCCTGCGTATCTTACAGAGGAAAGTGTAAGTCCAACCTCCTCATACACCTCACGGCGTACACAGTCAAACGGAGTCTCACCGGCTTCAAGCTTGCCGCCAAGACCTATCCATTTATCCTTGTTTTCGTCTCCAACCTTCTTTGTTCTGTGGAGCATAAGATAAGAATTATCCTTTTCAATATAGCAAAGCGTGGTATTTTTCATATCTGCACCCTTTTGTATTTCAAAATAAGGCTGCCTCGCAAAACGTGGCAGCCTTATTCTGTTTATTCAAAGTAGATCTTATTTTTTATTGCTTCAAGCATAATTATCGCGCTGCTCTTGTTTGTAGCAAGAGGAATGCTTTGCACGTCGCAAAGACGGAGCAGGGCAGAAACGTCAGGCTCGTGGGGCTGTGC